>NZ_JBFUHH010000044.1:0-47718 GCF_056402495.1 Microvirga sp. P4_A5
CCAAGGAGGAGGGTGGCCGTCATACGCCGTTCTTCACCAACTACCGTCCGCAATTCTACTTCCGGACGACGGACGTGACGGGCGTGGTGACGTTGCCTGAAGGCACCGAGATGGTGATGCCGGGCGACAACATCTCCATGGACGTTCAGCTGATCGTGCCGATCGCCATGGAAGAGAAGCTGCGCTTCGCCATCCGCGAAGGCGGCCGCACCGTCGGTGCAGGCGTCGTCGCGCAGGTCATGGATTAATTCAGAGGATCGAAGAAGGTGACCGGCTCTCCGTCGGTCTCCTCCTTCTGGAACAGGTCAAGCCATGAACCAGAATATTCGCATTCGCCTTAAGGCGTTCGACCACCGGATCCTCGACGCATCGACACGCGAAATCGTGTCGACCGCGAAGCGGACCGGCGCCCAGGTTCGCGGGCCCATCCCGCTGCCGACGCGCATCGAGCGCTTTACGGTTCTTCGCTCGCCTCACATCGACAAAAAGTCGCGTGAGCAATTCGAGATGCGCACTCACAAGCGTGTTCTCGATATCGTGGACCCCACACCCCAGACGGTGGACGCGCTGATGAAGCTCGACCTCGCCGCGGGCGTGGACGTGGAGATCAAGCTCTAGGCCTTTGGCTTGGAGCTTTCGGTMGGACACGCCGAGAGGATACGCACATGCGCTCAGGCGTCATTGCACAGAAGTTGGGGATGACACGCATCTTTACGGATGCGGGTGAACACGTCCCGGTCACGGTCCTGAAGGTCGACCAATGTCAAGTGGTCGCCCATCGGACGATGGACAAGAATGGCTACACGGCGCTGCAGGTCGGCGTCGGTAAAGCCAAGGTCAAGAACGTTTCGAAGGCCGAGCGTGGACGGTTCGCCGTCGCCAACGTCGAGCCGAAGCGCAAGATCGCGGAATTCCGCGTCTCCGAGGATGCAGTCATCCCCGTGGGCGCAGAAATCACCGCCGATCACTTCGTCGCGGGGCAGTTCGTGGACGTCACGGGCACCACGATGGGTAAGGGCTTCGCCGGCGGTATGAAGCGCTGGAACTTCGGCGGTCTTCGCGCCACCCACGGTGTTTCCGTGTCGCACCGCTCGATCGGTTCGACCGGTGGCCGTCAGGATCCTGGCAAGACCTTCAAGAACAAGAAGATGCCCGGTCATCTCGGCGCCGAGCGCGTCACGACGCAGAACCTGCGCGTGGTGTCGACCGATGTCGAGCGCGGTCTGATCCTGGTCGAGGGCGCCGTTCCCGGCGTCGCCGGCGGATGGATCTACATCCGTGACGCGGTGAAGCGGAAGCTGCCGACCGACGTGCCGATGCCCGGCAAGTTCCGGACCGGTGCTGACGGCGCTGCTGCCGAGGCCGCACCGCAGGCTCAAGAGGAGAACGCGTGATGAAGCTCGATATCACCACGCTCGAAGGCAAGAGCGCAGGCTCGGTCGATCTGAACGAGACCATCTTCGGTCTCGATCCGCGCGCCGATCTGCTTGCCCGTTGCGTCCGCTGGCAGCTCGCAAAGCGCCAGGCCGGCACGCACGCCACCAAGGGCCGTTCGGACATCAACCGCACGACCAAGAAGTTGTACAAGCAGAAGGGCACCGGTAACGCCCGCCACGGCGCCGCGAGCGCTCCCCAGTTCCGGGGTGGTGGACGTGCCTTCGGTCCGGTCGTTCGCTCCCATGCGCACGACCTGCCCAAGAAGGTCCGCGCGCTCGCTCTGCGGCACGCCCTGTCGTCTAAGGTCAAGGATTCGTCGCTCATCATCATCGATGACGTGAAGCTTTCGGATCCCAAGACCAAGGGCCTCATCGACCGCTTCGGCAAGATGGGTCTGGGAAGCGCATTGATCATCGGCGGTGTCGAGATCGAGGCGAACTTCCAGCGGGCTGCTCGCAACATCCCGAACATCGACGTCCTGCCGGTGCAGGGCATCAACGTCTATGACATCCTCCGCCGCGAGAAACTCGTTCTCACGAAGGCGGCTGTCGATGCGCTGGAGGCGCGCTTCAAATGAGCCTGGACCCGCGCCACTACGATGTAATCGTGAGCCCGGTCATCACCGAGAAGGCCACGACCCTGTCCGATCAGAACAAGGTCGTCTTCAAGGTGAGCCCGACGGCCACGAAGCCGCAGATCAAAGAAGCGGTCGAGAAACTGTTCGACGTCAAGGTGAAGAGCGTGAACACGCTCGTCACCAAGGGCAAAGTGAAGATTTTCCGCGGGATGCGCGGTCAGCGGTCGGATGTGAAGAAGGCGGTTGTGACCCTCGAAGAGGGCCAAACCATCGACGTCACGACGGGCCTCTGAGCGGTTGAGGAAGTGATCCCATGGCTTTGAAGACATTCAAACCAATCACCCCCGGCCTGCGCCAGCTGGTGATCGTGGACCGCAGCGAGCTCTACAAGGGCAAGCCGGTCAAGAAGCTGACGGAGGGCAAGAGCTCCTCCGGCGGCCGTAACAATCTGGGTCGTGTCACCGTCCGCTTTCGCGGCGGYGGYCACAAGCGSACSCTGCGCCTYGTCGACTTCAAGCGTCGTGGACGCATGGGCGATGTGGCTGTCGTGGAGCGGATCGAGTACGATCCCAACCGCACTGCCTTCATCGCGCTGATCAACTACGCGGATGGCGAGCAGGCCTACATCCTGGCTCCGCAGCGTTTGGCTGTGGGCGATCAGGTGTCGGCCGGCGAGCAGGTCGACATCAAGCCAGGCAACGCCATGCCGATCGGCAACATGCCGGTGGGGACGATCATCCACAACGTCGAGCTGAAGATCGGCCGGGGCGGCGCTATCGCCCGCTCCGCCGGCACCTACGCTCAGATCGTTGGTCGTGACCAGGGCTACGTCACGGTTCGCCTGAATTCGGGCGAGCAGCGTCTGGTCCATGGCAATTGCTTCGCCACTGTCGGCGCCGTGTCCAACCCCGACCACATGAATACGTCGTTGGGCAAGGCAGGCCGCAATCGCTGGCTCGGCAAGCGTCCGCATAACCGCGGCGTGACCATGAACCCGATCGACCACCCGCACGGTGGTGGTGAGGGTCGCACCTCGGGCGGTCGCCATCCGGTGACGCCGTGGGGCATTCCGACCAAGGGCAAGAAAACCCGTTCGAACAAGCGGACCGACAAGTTCATCGTGTCGAGCCGCCACGCGCGGAAGAAATAAGGACAGAGGCACGTCATGGCACGTTCGCTTTGGAAGGGCCCGTTTGTTGACGGCTACCTCCTCAAGAAGGCCGAGGCTGCCCGTGGTGCGGGCCGCAGCGAGGTCATCAAGATCTGGAGCCGTCGCTCCACGATCCTGCCGCAGTTCGTCGGCCTCACTTTTGGGGTCTACAACGGTCAGAAGCATATCCCCGTCTACGTGAGCGAGGAAATGGTCGGTCACAAGTTCGGCGAGTTTTCGCCGACCCGGACCTTCCACGGTCACGCGGCCGACAAGAAGGCGAGGAGGAAGTAATGGGTAAGACCTCGACTCCTCGCGCGCTCAGTGACACGGAGGCGAAAGCCGTCGCTCGCATGCTGCGCGTCAGCCCGCAGAAGCTCAACCTCGTTGCCCAGCTTATCCGCGGCAAAAAGGTGAGCGCGGCACTCGCCGATCTCGAGTTCTCGCGCAAGCGGATCGCTCTCGATGTGAGGAAGTGCCTCCAGAGCGCGATCGCGAACGCCGAGAACAACCACAACCTCGACGTGGACGATCTCGTGGTCAGCCAGGCTTTCGTCGGCAAGGCGCTCGTCATGAAGCGTTTCCATGCCCGCGCTCGCGGCCGTGGCGCCCGTATCTTGAAGCCCTTCTCGAACCTGACGATCGTGGTTCGTGAAGTCGCCGAACAACAGCAGGCTTAAGGAGCACCAGATGGGTCAGAAAGTTAACCCGATCGGTCTTCGGCTCGGCATCAACCGGACCTGGGACAGCCGCTGGTTCGCCGGCAAGGGCGAATACGCCAAGCTGATGCACGAGGACATGGCGATCCGCGAAGCACTCATGAAGCAACTGAAGCAGGCTGCCGTTTCGAAGATCGTGATCGAGCGTCCGCACCGGAAGTGCCGCGTCACCATTCACTCGGGTCGTCCGGGCGTGGTCATCGGCAAGAAGGGCGCGGATATCGAGAAGCTGCGCAAGCTCGTCAACAAGATGACGAACGCGGACGTGGCCATCAACATCGTCGAAGTCCGCAAGCCGGAAGTCGACGCGACCCTGGTGGCCGATTCGATCGCCCAGCAGCTCGAGCGCCGCGTTGCTTTCCGTCGTGCCATGAAGCGCGCCGTCCAATCGGCGATGCGTCTCGGCGCGGAAGGCATCCGGATCAATTGCGCGGGTCGTCTCGGCGGTGCCGAAATCGCCCGTCAGGAATGGTATCGCGAAGGTCGCGTTCCGCTGCACACGCTGCGCGCGGATGTGGATTACGGCACGGCGACGGCCTTCACGACCTATGGCACCTGCGGCATCAAGGTCTGGATCTTCAAGGGCGAAATCCTTGAGCACGACCCGATGGCGCAGGACAAGCGGATGAACGAAGAGGGAAGCCGCTCGAGTGGCCGCCGCGATCACGCGGCGTAAGCTCTAGAGGGTTCAGGAGAGGTTTGCCATGTTGCAACCGAAGAAAACCAAGTTCCGTAAGCAGTTCAAGGGCCGGATTTCCGGTACCGCGAAAGGTGGTACGGACCTCAATTTCGGCCAGTTCGGGYTGAAGGCGATGGAACCCGAGCGTGTGAACGCTCGTCAGATCGAGGCGGCTCGCCGGGCGATCACGCGCGCAATGAAGCGTGCCGGTCGCGTGTGGATCCGCATTTTCCCGGACGTGCCGGTTTCGTCGAAGCCGACGGAAGTCCGCATGGGTAAAGGCAAAGGCGCTCCCGAATTCTGGGCCGCCCGCGTCAAGCCGGGCCGTATCATGTTCGAGATCGACGGCGTGCCGGAGGATGTCGCCCGCGAGGCGCTTCGTCTGGGTGCCGCCAAGCTCCCGATCAAGGTGCGGTTCATCCAACGCATCGCCGAGTAAGGAGGGCATCATGAAGTCTAAGCAGAGATCCTCTGACATCAAGGCCATGTCGACGGACCAATTGTCGGATGAATTGCTGAACCTGAAGAAGGAGCAGTTCAACCTCCGCTTCCAGCGTGCCACCGGCCAGCTCGAAAACACCGGGCGCGTCACCGAGGTCCGCAGGGACATCGCACGCGTCAAGACGCAGCAGCGGCAGAAAGCCACTGCGGCGAAGGCATAAAGGGGAACAACATGCCGAAGCGCGTTTTGCAGGGCGTCGTTGTCAGCGACAAGCAGGACAAGACGGTCGTCGTGAAGGTTGAACGTCGTTTCACGCACCCGGTCATGAAGAAGACCGTGCGTCGGACGAAGAACTACCACGCTCACGATGAGAATAACGTTGCGAAAGTGGGCGATCAGGTTTCCATCGAGGAATCGAAGCCGCTCTCCAAGCTCAAGACCTGGGTGCTCCTCAACCAGACGAAAGCGTAAGGCTTTCGGGAGAGCGCCTGGCGCTTTCCACCTGGGACTTGTCTAACGGGGGCGGCTCGTGTATACGGCCGCCTTTCTCGACATGAAGGGCAGGGGACTGCAGATCCCCATCAGGCGTAGTCCGGGAAGGCAATCGTGCCTTGGCCCGGAAACCTGTCTGAAACAAAGGAAAGGATCAAAGCCATGATCCAGATGCAGACGAATCTGGACGTCGCCGACAATTCCGGCGCGCGTCGCGTGATGTGCATCAAGGTTCTCGGCGGTTCGAAGCGTAAATACGCTTCCGTCGGCGATATTATCGTCGTCTCCGTTAAAGAAGCCATCCCGCGCGGTCGCGTGAAGAAGGGCGACGTCATGAAGGCGGTCGTCGTTCGCACCGCCAAGGACATCCGTCGCGCCGACGGCTCGGTGATCCGGTTCGACCGGAATGCCGCCGTTCTGATCAACAATCAGAAGGAGCCGGTCGGCACGCGTATCTTCGGCCCCGTTCCCCGTGAACTGCGCGCCAAGAATCACATGAAAATCATCTCGCTTGCGCCGGAGGTGCTCTAATGGCCGCGAAGATCAAGAAGGGCGATAAGGTCGTCATTCTGGCCGGTCGCGACAAGGGCAAGACCGGCGAAGTCGTCCAGGTGATGCCCAAGGAGGAGCGTGCGCTCGTCCGTGGCGTCAACCTCGTCAAGCGCCACCAGCGCCAGACGGGAGCCCAGGAGGCCGGCATCATCTCGAAAGAGGCGCCGCTTCACCTGTCGAACCTGGCCTATGCGGACCCGAAGGACGGCAAGCCGACCCGGGTTGGATTCAAAACTCTGGACGACGGCCGCAAGGTCCGGTTCGCCAAGCGTTCGGGAGACCTGATCGATGGCTAAGGCCCAGGTGGACGGCTACACTCCGCGCATGAAGAAGCACTACGAAGACGTAGTGCGTCCGGCGCTGATCGAAGAATTCGGCTACAAGAACCCCATGGAAGTGCCGACGATCACCAAGATCGTCCTCAACATGGGCGTTGGCGAGTCGACGGCGGATTCGAAGAAGGCCACCGTGGCCGCTGCGGATCTGGCGCTGATTGCCGGCCAGAAGCCGGTGATCACGAAGGCCCGCAAGGCGATCTCGCAGTTCAAGGTCCGCGAGAACATGCCGATCGGCGCCAAGGTGACGCTCCGCAAAACTCGCATGTTCGAGTTCATGGATCGTCTCGTGACGATCGCTCTGCCTCGCGTCCGCGACTTCCGGGGCCTGAACCCCAAGTCGTTCGACGGCCGCGGCAACTACGCCCTCGGCATCAAGGAGCACCTGGTGTTCCCTGAGATCAACTACGACAAGGCCGAGCAAGTCTGGGGCATGGACGTGGTCATCGCGACGTCTGCGAAGACCGACGACGAGGCCCGCGCACTCCTGCGCCACTTCAACTTCCCGTTCCGGCAGTGAGAACATCCGTTCTCAGACGCGGACACTGGAGAAATATCAATGGCTAAAAAAAGCGCTATCGAGAAGAACAAGCACCGTCGCGAACTGGTGAAGAAATTCGCCGGCCGCCGCGAGCGCCTGCTGGCGGTCGCCAACGACGAGTCGAAATCCATGGAGGAGCGCTTCGACGCGCGCCTCAAGCTGGCTGAGCTGCCGCGCAATTCCAGCGCGACGCGCATCCGCAATCGCTGCGAAGTGACCGGCCGCCCGCGGGCCTATTACCGCAAGCTCGGCATGTCCCGCATCGCCCTGCGCGAGCTGGGTTCGCAAGGCCTGATCCCAGGTCTCGTGAAGTCGAGCTGGTAGGAGGAGAGCATCCATGATCAATGATCCATTGGGCGATATGCTCACCCGTATCCGCAACGCGCAGATGCGCCGTCGCGGCACGGTTTCCACCCCAGGCTCGACCCTTCGCGCCCGTGTCCTCGAGGTTCTCAAGACCGAGGGATATATCCGCGACTACTCGCAGACCGAGTTCGGCAACGGCCGGACGGAGTTCTCGATCGAGCTGAAGTACTACGACGGCCAGCCCGTGATCCGCTCGATCAAGCGTGTCTCGAAGCCCGGTCGCCGCGTGTACGCATCCGTCGACGCCATGCCCCGCGTGGCTGACGGATTGGGCATCACCATTCTGTCGACGCCCCAGGGCGTGATGGCCGATCATGAGGCTCGCGAGAAGAACGTGGGCGGCGAAGTGCTCTGCCAGGTCTTCTAAGACTTCGTGTCATTGGAAGATTGAGCATCAGCACAGAACCACGGAGTTTCGAAAATGTCTCGAGTAGGCAAAAAGCCCGTAGCGGTTCCGTCAGGTGTGACGGCGACCGTCGAGGGTCAGAACGTTAAGATGAAGGGTGCAAAGGGCGAGCTCTCGTTCCTGGTGCCCGAGGAAGTCACGGTTGCGCTTGAGGATGGTGCGGTCGCGGTGAAGCCGCGCGACGATTCCAAGACGGCTCGTGCGAAGTGGGGCATGTCTCGCTCTCAGCTGGCAAACCTGGCCGAGGGCGTCTCCAAGGGCTTCGAGAAGCGCCTGGAGATCAACGGCGTCGGCTACAAGGCCGCCGTCGCGGGCAAGATCCTCAAGCTCTCGCTCGGCTACAGCCACGACATCGATTACGAGATCCCGGCTGGCGTGACCATCGTCACTCCCAAGCCGACCGAAGTGGTCGTGTCGGGAACCGACAAGCAGAAAGTTGGCCAGGCGGCTGCTGAAATCCGCGATTATCGCGGCCCCGAACCCTACAAGGGCAAGGGCGTCAAGTACGCTGGCGAATTCATCTTCCGCAAGGAAGGCAAGAAGAAGTAAGGACGACGCATCATGGCTGAGAAACAAGGCGCTGAAGATCGCCGCAAGGCTCGTGTGCGCCGTGCGATCAAGAAAGCTGCTAACGGTCGCCCGCGCCTGTCGGTCTTCCGTTCTTCCAAGCAGATCTACGCTCAGATCATCGACGACGTGCGCGGTGTCACCGTCGCAGCGGCGTCCACGATCGAGAAGGACGTCAAGGGCAAGCTGAAGACCGGAGCCACCGTCGAGGCGGCGAAGGAAGTTGGCAAGCTGGTGGCGGAGCGTGCGACGAAAGCCGGCGTCAAGCAGGTGATCTTCGACCGTTCGGGCTACCTCTTCCACGGACGCGTGAAGGCCCTGGCCGACGCCGCCCGCGAAGGCGGTCTGGATTTCTAAACGAACACGCTTGAACGCGGATCGGCCCCAAGGGCCGGCTACCGCGACAGGCATCGAGGTTCCGCGCTTTCCGGCTCCTGATGGTCCGGACGGGGCGATACGGCGGATTGTTTTTTATATTCACCCTTAGCGAGCAGGCCCGCCGCCTGCGCAAGTGAGAGGTCTTATGGCAAGAGAACCCAGAGAACGCGATCGCGATGACCGCGACAGCGAATTCGTCGATCGGTTGGTTCACATCAACCGCGTCGCGAAAGTCGTGAAGGGCGGCCGTCGCTTCGGCTTCGCCGCGCTCGTCGTCGTCGGCGACCAGAAGGGCCGCGTCGGCTTCGGTCATGGCAAGGCTCGCGAAGTCCCGGAAGCGATCCGCAAAGCGACAGAGGCTGCAAAGCGCGGCTTGATCCGCGTGGCGCTCCGCGAGGGCCGCACCCTGCATCATGACGTGAACGGCCGCCACGGCGCCGGCAAGGTCATCCTGCGCTCGGCTCCCCAGGGTACCGGCATCATCGCCGGCGGCCCGATGCGCGCCGTCTTCGAGACGCTCGGCATGCAGGACGTCGTCGCCAAGTCGCTCGGCTCGTCGAACCCCTACAACCTCGTTCGCGCGACTTTCGACGCGCTCAAGAACGAAGACAGCCCGCGCTCGGTTGCCGCGCGCCGTGGCTTGAAGGTTTCGACGCTCCAGGGCCGCCGCCGCGATGCATCCGACGCCGACGTCGTCGGCTCAGAAGCGTAAGGGAGGCTTGATCCATGGCAAAGAAGCCTGCCGCAGCAGCAACAACACTCACCGTTGAGCAGACCGGTTCGCCGATCCGCCGCGATGGCAGCCAGCGCGCAACGCTGGTGGGCCTGAAGCTCAACAAGCTCCACCGTACCTCGACTCTCGCCGACACCCCTTCGGTTCGCGGCATGATCGAAAAGGTCAAGCACCTCGTTCGCGTCGTCTCTGACGACAAGAACGCGGCGCAGTGAGGAGAGCGTCATGAAACTCAATGAAATTCGTGACAACGAAGGCGCGACCAAGAACCGGATGCGTGTCGGCCGTGGTATCGGTTCCGGCAAGGGCAAGACCGGCGGTCGCGGCGTGAAGGGCCAGACGTCCCGTTCGGGCGTCGCCATCAAGGGCTTCGAAGGCGGCCAGATGCCGCTGCATCGTCGCCTGCCCAAGCGCGGCTTCAACAACATCAACGCCCGTGACCTCAACGAGGTCAATGTCGGCCGCATCCAGYAGGCGATCGAAGCCGGCAAGCTCGACAAGAGCGCGCCGATCACGGTCGAGTCCCTGGTCGCAGCCGGCGTGGTCTCCAAGCCGCGCGACGGTGTGAAGATCCTGGGCGTGGGCGAGCTCAAGACGAAGCTCTCCTTCCAGGTTGTCGGCGCATCGAAGTCGGCCGTCGAGGCGATCGAAAAGGCGGGTGGCTCGGTTTCCCTTCTGGGCGCCGTTGCAGAGGCGTGAGCCTGAACCCACATTGACCTTGATCCAAGCGGCGGCCCGCGTCTGATCGTGCGGCCGCCGTTTTCATGATGACCACGACATTTCCATAGTCCGCACGTAGTCGGTATTTCGRGGACGACGCCATGGCTTCAGCAGCCGAACAACTTGCCGCCAACATCAACTTCGGTTCGATCGCTAAAGCGGAGGAGTTGAAGAAGCGCATTTGGTTCACCCTCGGTGCGCTGATCGTCTATCGCCTCGGCACCTACATTCCGCTCCCGGGGATCGACCCCGAGGCGCTGCGGCAGAGCTTCCAGGGCGCCAGTGGCGGCGTGCTCGGCCTGTTCAACATGTTTTCCGGCGGCGCGGTCGAGCGCATGGCGATTTTCGCCCTGAACATCATGCCGTACATTTCGGCATCGATCATCGTTCAGTTGCTGACCTCGGTGCTGCCCTCGCTCGAAGCCCTCAAGAAAGAGGGTGAATCGGGCCGCAAGATCCTCAACCAATACACCCGCTATCTCACGGTTCTGCTGGCCGTGTTCCAGTCGTGGGGCATCGCCGTCGGGCTGCAGAGCTCCGGCACCATCGTGCTGTCGCCCGGGCCGTTCTTCCTGATCTCCTCGGTGATCACGCTCACCGGCGGCACGTTGTTCCTGATGTGGCTCGGCGAACAGATCACCTCGCGCGGCATCGGCAACGGCACCTCGCTGATCATCTTCGCGGGCATCGTGGCGAACCTGCCGACGGCCATCGCCGGCACCCTCGAACTCGGCCGTCAGGGCGCGATCTCGACCGGGTTGATCATCGGCGTCATCGTGATGATCGCGGCGATCATCTACTTCGTGGTGTTCATGGAGCGCGCGCAGCGCAGGCTCCTGATCAATTATCCGAAGCGCCAGGTCGGCAACAAGCTCTACGAGGGCCAGACCTCGTTCCTGCCGCTGAAGCTCAACACCGCGGGCGTGATCCCGCCGATCTTCGCGTCCTCGCTCCTGCTGCTGCCGGCGACGATCGCCAGCTTCCAGGCGTCGTCGGACGGGACCGGCTGGATCTCCATGCTGACCACCTATCTCGGTCACGGCCGCCCCGCCTACATGTTCCTCTACGCCGCGCTGATCGTGTTCTTCGCGTTCTTCTACACCGCCATCGTGTTCAACCCCACCGAGACGGCGGACAACCTGAAGAAGCAGGGCGGCTTCATTCCCGGCATCCGTCCCGGCGAGCGCACGGCCGACTTCATCGATCAGGTGTTGACACGCATCACCGTTATCGGTGCAGCATATCTGGTCATCATCTGTTTGATTCCAGAGATTCTGGTCTCGTATGCGGCCCTGCCATTCTATTTCGGCGGGACCTCGCTCCTGATCGTCGTGTCCGTTACGATGGATACCGTCGCCCAGGTTCACGGGCACCTTCTGGCTCACCAGTATGAGGGGCTCGTGAAGAAGGCCAAGCTCAAGGGCGGGCGGCGGCGCTAAGAAAATCGACCCTCGCCGCGCGGCGAGGGGTTCGACGAAGTCAGGGGGACGTCGATGAGAATGATTCTGCTCGGGCCGCCAGGGGCCGGTAAAGGCACCCAGGCCGTGCGACTGGTCGAGCGGCTGGGCATTCCCCAGCTCTCGACAGGCGACATGCTCCGCGCAGCGGTTGCGGCCGGCACTGCGATCGGCGTGAAGGCCAAGGCCATCATGGATCGCGGCGATCTCGTCTCCGACGACGTGGTCGTCGGCATCATCGCCGACCGGATCGAGGAGACCGACGCCCGCAACGGCTTCATTCTCGACGGCTTTCCCCGCACGGTCGCGCAGGCCGAGGCCTTCGACCGGATGCTCGCCGACAAGGGGCTCAAGCTTGACGCCGTCATCGAATTCAAGGTCAACGAACAGGAACTCGTCGACCGCATCGTCCGCCGTGCTGCCGACACCGAGGCCCGTGGCGAGCCGGTCCGCAAGGACGACAACCCGGACGTGTTCAAGACCCGCCTCGAAGCCTTCCGCAACCAGACCGCCCCTCTCTCGGCCTATTACGCCCAGAAGGGGTCGCTCAGGACCGTCGACGGCATGCGGCCGATCGACGAAGTCACCGAGTCGATCAAGGGAATTCTGGGTCGGTAGACCGGGCTTCCATCAGCTCCACATGGCCTCGTAGTGGCTCTGGATCTGCTGCGGCGTCAGCTCGTGATCGTAGATCGCGACCTTTCCCACCGCTCCCTGGAAGAACGAGCGGAAGTCGCGCGTTCCAATACGGAGTGGAGAATCGCCGTCGCCGGGCGAGATCAGATGCGGGGTGGTCGGGTCCGGCCAGAATTCCAGCAGCGAATCCATGTCGTCCCAGGGAGTGGATGAGAGCGACAGCGCGTTGCTGCCATCGCGGTAAATCCTGGTGTATCCGGGATCCTGTGCGTCGTCGGGTGTCGTGTTGATCACCAGCACATAGTGGATCCAGTCACCCGGTGCGATGTCATCCTGAAAATAGGAGCCGATGCCACGCCCGCCTTCCATGTTGTAGGCGTAGCCGGAAATGCGGTTCTCGCGCCAAGGGATGTCGGTGTTGTTGGCGCCATAGATCCGGGCTGCCCATTCCATCCGATCGGGCGTTGCTCCGTCTCCCAGTTCCCCCTTTCCCATCCAGTGAAGATAGCCGCTGCCTTCCTGCATCGGGAAGATCAGCGCATCCGGGCGCAGCCACGCCTCGATGGTGAGAATGCCGGTTTTCGTGACCGAGAGGTCGGGCGCGTCCGGAAACTCGAAGTAACTGCCGAGGCCGTCGAACCCGGCCGCCCCATCGCCGTTCGGCATGCGCGCGGGAGACACGGCGTGATGGTATGTCCCCTCCCTGTCCGCATGCATGCGATCGGTTTCCTGCAAGGCACGCCCGGCGTCCGCCAGGGGAAGGAATAGAGTCGGCTGGTCCAGCAGGATCGTTTTGTCATAGCCGCTCACGATCGGCCCGGGACCCGGAGGCGGGAGAGGCGGGAGAGGAGGGAGAGGAGGGAGAGGAGGGAGAGGAGGGAGAGGAGGGATGCCGTGGGCGACCGGCCGAATGTCGCGGTCCAGAACGAGATGGGCCGGTTTGCTCGCGAGCAGGATTTCGAACTCCGCCTCGCTGTCGGCGTCGGTATTCCCGTAAAGAAGGCCCGTGCTCGAATCGTAGCGGAGCTGCCCCGCGGAAGTGAATGACGCGCTCGCTGCCAGCAGCACGGAGAAAGCGTCCAGGCCCGGATGGGAGGAATCGGCATCGAGGCCCGAGACATCGATCATGTCGTCGCCGGGTGTGAAATCGACGATGACGTCGCGGGACTTGCCGGTCCCCGTCTCGGCGAGCGACGAGAAGACGAAGGAGTCATGACCTACGCGTCCCGCCATCCGGTCGGCGCCGCCGCCGCCGACGATCACGTCGTCTCCGTGGCCGCCGTCGAGCACATCGCGTCCGATGCCCCCGGAGAGCCTGTCATCATGGTGGCCCCCGCTCAGCCGGTCGTTGCCCTTGCCTCCGTCGAGTACATCGCGGCCGAAGCCGCCGACGAGGCGATCCGCTTGCGCTCCTCCAGACAGCCTGTCATTGCCTCGTCCGCCCTCGAGATAGTCCCGTCCGACACTCCCGATCAGGGTGTCGTCGTGTCCGCGGCCCATCAGGTGATCGTCCCCGCGCCGCCCGTCGAGCAGGTCGCGGCCGCCGCCGCCGACCAGCCTGTCATTGCCAAAACTCCCCCTCATGGTGGTCTCCCTGTCAGGTGGTCAGGACTTTCTCTCGGTGTCGCGGAACGGTCGACGCCCTCGATGGGGTGAGGGCAGTTGGTCGGTTGTTGTCGAACGAAAAACTCCGCTGCCTAAAGTATTAATATGCAAACCGCAGTAAATTCTCTGATCTGAAACCCAAAATTCCATAATGATTGATGTAGTTTGTTGGAGCATATTGTATCTCTTAGAACGATATTCCTCTAAAATAACGACATCAACCCAAAACGACAGCCGTTTCTCCGCGTTGTGACGATTGTCACTCGGGGTGACGTTTCACACCTATGAGATATTGCTTGACCCCATTGTGCCCATGATTAGAAAACGGGGGGCTGCGGCACGCTGCGGCTCGCCGGGTCCCCCCGGCTACCCGGCGGTCGGACGTGCTCCCTTTGGCCACGCCGGCGTTTCGGCCTTGACGCGGGGGCATTGCTGATCTATGGAACCCGCTCTCTAAAGAAATACGCGACCCGGAGTGCCTCGTGAGAGGCCGCTCCGGATTGTCGTGTTCCTCAAGCCCGCGCAAGGGCCGGCCTCCACCGGACGCGCGATAACATCAGCCGAAGCGGTAACGCTTCACTCCGGAACCTTCGGTTTCGGCGACATGGAGATAACGATGGCCCGTATTGCAGGCGTCAACATCCCGACCAACAAGCGCGTGATCATCGCGCTTCAGTATATCCACGGCATCGGCGCCAAGAAGGCCGAGGAGATCGTCACCAAGGTCAACATTCCGGCCGAGCGCCGCGTGAACCAGTTGACCGACGCCGAAATTCTGGCGATCCGCGAGACCATCGATCGCGACTACATGGTGGAAGGCGACCTTCGCCGCGAAGTCTCCATGAACATCAAGCGCCTGATGGATCTGGGCGCGTATCGCGGCCTTCGCCATCGCCGCAGCCTGCCCGTTCGCGGCCAGCGCACGCACACCAATGCGCGCACCCGCAAGGGCAAGTCCAAGCCGATCGCCGGCAAGAAGAAGTAATCGAGACGGCGGGTTACCCGCCTCGCGATCCTCGCCGGGCTCGTCCCGGCACTGGCCTCGGGCTCGCGCCACATGCGCCCTCCCGAGGTCCGAAATCGAAATTGCAATCCCGAGCGCCTGGCATGACGGGCGCGCTTGAAGGACGGATAGAATGGCTAAAGAAGCTACCCGCGTTCGCCGCCGCGAACGCAAGAACATCGTGTCGGGCGTCGCTCACGTGAACGCCTCGTTCAACAACACGATGATCACCATCACCGACGCGCAGGGCAACACGATCTCGTGGTCCTCCGCCGGCGCCATGGGTTTCAAGGGCTCGCGCAAGTCGACCCCATATGCAGCCCAGATCGCTGCCGAAGACGCGGCCCGCAAGGCCTCCGAGCACGGCATGCGCACCCTCGAGGTCGAGGTTTCCGGCCCCGGTTCGGGACGCGAATCCGCGCTCCGCGCGCTCCAGTCGGCGGGTTTCACCGTCACGTCGATCCGTGACGTGACGCCGATCCCGCACAATGGCTGCCGCCCGCGCAAGCGTCGCCGCGTCTGATCAAAAGGGCGAATGGTTTGTGGCGAATGGCGAGTGGATCTCAAACCATTCGCCATTCGCCATTCGCCATTCGCTAGAAGTTCGCCACTCGTACAGAGAAGGTGCCGATCGTGATCCAGAAGAACTGGCAAGAGCTTATTAAGCCGAACAAACTCGAAGTCGCGCCCGGCGACGATCCGAAGCGCGTCGCGACGGTCGTAGCGGAGCCCCTCGAGCGTGGTTTCGGTACGACCCTCGGCAACTCCCTGCGCCGCGTACTGCTGTCGTCCCTCCAGGGCGCCGCGGTCACGTCGATCCATATCGACGGCGTGCTGCATGAGTTCTCGTCGATCCCCGGCGTCCGCGAGGACGTGACGGATATCGTCCTGAACGTGAAGAACGTCGCAATCCGCATGCAGGGCGAAGGCGCGAAGCGCATGACGCTCCGCAAGACCGGCCCCGGCCTGGTCACGGCCGGCGACATCAACACGGTGGGCGACGTCCAGATCCTGAACCCCGAACTCGTGCTCTGCACCCTCGACGAGGGCGCGGAAATCCGCATGGAGTTCACCGTCGACATGGGCAAGGGCTATGTGCCCGCGGAACGCAACCGCGCCGAGGACGCGCCGATCGGCCTGATCCCGGTCGACAGCCTCTACAGCCCGGTCCGCAAGGTGTCGTACCGGATCGAGAACACCCGCGAGGGCCAGATTCTCGATTACGACAAGCTCATCATGACGGTTGAGACCAACGGCTCGATCTCCCCGGAAGACGCGGTGGCTTATGCCGCGCGCATCCTCCAGGACCAGCTTCAGGTCTTCGTCAACTTCGAAGAGCCCCGCAAGGAAGAGACCGCGACCGCTGCGCCGCAGCTGCCGTTCAACCCTGCGCTTCTCAAGAAGGTCGACGAGCTCGAGCTGTCGGTCCGTTCGGCGAACTGCCTGAAGAACGACAACATCGTCTATATCGGCGACCTGATCCAGAAATCGGAAGCCGAGATGCTGCGCACGCCGAACTTCGGCCGCAAGTCGCTCAACGAGATCAAGGAAGTTCTCGCCTCCATGGGCCTCCATCTCGGCATGGACGTCCCCGGCTGGCCGCCCGAGAACATCGAAGACCTCGCGAAGCGTTTCGAAGAGCATTACTAAGGACGCGAATGGCGAATGGTGAGTGGCGAATGGGTTTTCCCGGCCGCTCTTCCATTCGCCACTCGCTAATCGCCACTCGCAAGTAACAGACGGTCGTACCTTGGCCCGGCGACCGTAAAATCAGGAGAGAGCCATGCGTCACGGATTTCGTGGTCGGCGGTTGAACCGTACGACCGAGCACCGCAAAGCAATGTTCGCCAACATGGCGGCAGCGTTGATCAAGCACGAGCAGATCGTCACCACGCTGCCCAAGGCGAAGGACCTGCGTCCGATCGTCGAGAAAATCATCACGCTCGGCAAGCGCGGCGACCTGCACGCCCGCCGTCAGGCGATGTCGCAGCTGCGCGACGAGGACATGGTCCGGAAGCTCTTCGCGGTCCTCGGCCCGCGCTACCAGTCCCGCCAGGGCGGCTATCTGCGCATCATGAAGGCCGGCTTCCGCTACGGCGACAACGCGCCGATGGCGGTCATCGAGTTCGTCGACCGCGACGTCACAGCACGCGGCAAGGATTCGGGCCCGACCCAGGAAACCGTCATCGACACCGCTGCGTAATTCACGACTGGTTTCGAGAGTATCAAGGGCGGCCTTCGGGTCGCCCTTTTCGTTATTTGGATTGGCGGTGCCTGCCAACTTCGCGCGGGTGAGTGAGCCTCTCGGCGATCAGGACGTCCGCGACGCACGGGCCATCTGCATGGAAAGGCTCGCAGGCGGAACGGAGGCGGAATAGCCGCTTCTGTCATTCAGCGCCCGCGCCGACCGAACCCGGAGAGGCGCGCCGGCACTGCGTCTGCCTCGACACAGCCCGCCCCAGCATCAGAAAGTGCCGACGCGTGGAATCGCTGAGCGGCTAGTCTGGCGGTGACCACGCATCCTCGCGCAGCGCGAACCACAAGCCGCCAGGATCTTCGTCCTTGGCGCCGTTCCCCAGCCATTCACGAACGACATTTTCAATGATGTCTTCCGCCTTCGACCCGTACTGCTTCTGGGCAATCCAGTGATATGGCGTTCCGCCCCCGCCGATGACCGGTATGGCGCCGCGTGAGAGTAGCTCGGCAATGCAGCGACGGACGTAATCGGTCAGCGCCTCGCCTTCGAGGCCGAAGCCTCTTCGCCCGCCAGGCACGATCTGCCACATGCCGACCGCATCGACCGGGAGTTCGTCGGCAACTATTAAGATGTAATCGCTCAGAGAATGACCATAATATTTGTGTCTTGGTTCTTCGATCATCTTTGGTGGACCTTGAAACTTCTGTTTACGATAGGGTGATCATAATCGATAACATCGAACGTGAGGCCGTTGCTTGGGCTTTTACGAATTCCAAAAATAAATCCGTCAAATCGTCGATACCAGTGTCCATTATAGGCAGAAGGAGACCGTATAATCTCCGCGCCTTGACTGATGGCTTCAAGCATTTCGTCAAACTCGGCTGACGTAACGGTTCTGGTATCGCCGTCTGCTCTGCCTTGTCTCCTGCCAATGACTTGTCCCTTCGGTATCAACGTTGTCTCAGGCGGCTTCGGCGCCAGCTCCCGCGCGCCCAGCTCCCGCAGTCGCGCCGCAGCCTGCAACGCGTCCGATTGATTGGCCGCGATCTCGCCTTCGACCCCCTCGTAGATACTGGGCCGCGGGCGCCAATTCGGATCGTGGCGCTGAACCTCTCGGATGACCGCGCGGGCCTGCGCGGCGGAGACATCGAGGCGAGCCTCCTGACCGGGTGTGACTTCATGGACGCGGCCGCGAATGACGCGGGTCGCGCCCGAACCGGCCCGTGGACGGGTGGAAACCGGATGGAAAGTTGCCCCACCACCTCCACTGCCGCCGCCGGCCGTCCATCGCCCGCCGCCGGTTGTTCCCGCCGGCAGCCGCGCCTGGCTTGGGTTGAAGCGCTTGAAGATTCTCGCAAGCCTCAGGCTTCTCAATGCGAGCTGAGCGTTCGCCAACGAGTGGCTCGCTCTTCGCAACTCCCGCCCTGCACCATCTGAAAGCATCATAACGATCCATCATTGCATCATCTCTTTATTCCTAGAACAAATAGGGAACAAAGTCAACTTGTGGTATTGGGTTTGGATCAGAGACGGAGCCTTTCGCGAGGTCCGGCGTCGCTGGAATTTGGCGTTTGGCGCACCACGTCTTATGCCAATCTCGAGACCTTCGATTGGATACCCGTCCCATGCCTTCCGCCATCCGCCGTTTCGCCTTCGCCGCCGCCTGTGTTCTTTCTGCCGGTCTCTCCGGTGCGCAGGCGCAGGACCGCGCCGTGCCCCAAAGCCAGGCGCAGGTGCAGCTCTCCTTCGCGCCCATCGTGCGCTCCACCAGCGGCGCGGTGGTGAATGTTTACGCCACGCGCTCCGAGCGCCGTCAGAATGCCGGCATGGAGGATTTCTTCCGCCGCTTCTTCGGGGAGGGCGGGCCCAGCGTTCCCCCCGGGCGCTCGCAGAGCTCGCTTGGATCGGGCGTCATCGTGGATGCGTCGGGCCTCGTGATTACCAACAACCACGTTATCGAGAACATGAACGAGGTGAAGGTGGCCCTCGCCGACCGGCGCGAATTCGAGGCCGAGATCGTGCTGCGCGATCCGCGCACCGATCTCGCGGTGCTGAGGCTGAAGAACGCCGCCGACCTGCAGGTGCTCGAACTCGGCGATTCCGAAGCGCTGCAGGTGGGGGATCTCGTGCTCGCCGTCGGCAATCCGTTCGGCGTCGGGCAGACCGTCACGCAGGGGATCGTCTCGGCACTCGCGCGCACGCAGGTGGGCGTGTCCGATTATCAGTTCTTCATCCAGACGGATGCGGCCATCAACCCGGGCAATTCCGGCGGCGGCCTCATCGACATGAACGGGCGCCTCATCGGAATCAACACGGCGATCTTCTCGAAGTCCGGCGGGAATGTGGGCATCGGCTTCGCCATCCCCTCCAGCATGGCGCGGGTCGTGCTCAATTCGGCCAAGGGCGGGTCGACCATGGTGGTGCGGCCCTGGCTCGGCGCGCGCCTGCAATCGGTCGACGGCGAGATCGCCACCAGCCTGGGCCTCGCGCGGCCGAGCGGCGTGCTGATCACCTCCGTGTACGATAACGGCCCCGCGGCGGAGGCAGGCTTGAAGCGGGGCGATGCGATCCTGGCGGTCGACGGGCAGCCTGTCGATAACCCCGACGCCTTCGGCTACCGTTTCACGCTCAAGGGCACGAAGGGGCAGACGCCGTTGACCATTCTGCGCGACGGCAAGCAGAACGAAATCCGGGTGGGCCTGCTGCCGCCGCCCGAGCGTCCCGCCCGCGACCCGGTCCGCATCCGCACGCGCTCGCCGCTTGCCGGCGCGACGCTGGTCAACATGTCGCCGGCCGTGGCCGAGGAATTCCAGATCGACATCTCTGACGACGGCGTGGTGGTGGCGGATCTCGACGAGCAGGGTGTGGCGGCGAGCGTCGGTTTCCAGAAGGGCGACCAGATCGTCGCCATCAACGGCGAACGTCTGGCCTCGACGAAAGACGCCGAGCGGCTGACGCAGCGCGGCAGCTATTGGGAACTCACCATCAATCGGGGCGGGCGCGTGGTCACCACGGTGTTCGGACGATGAGCAGCTGGAGCGTCTCGACCGAACTGACCTCAAAGGAAGAGGACATCGTCTTTCGCTGGATCTCACAGGACAGTTATTGGGCAAACGGGATTCCGCGCGCTGTGTTCGAACGGTCTCTGGCCAATTCCCTGTGTTTCGCCCTACGCGACCGGGATCAGACCTTGAGAGGTTTCGCCAGAACCGTCACCGACTCCGCGACCTTCGCGTATTTGGCGGATGTCTTCATCGATCCCTCGGAGAGAGGGAAGGGGGCCGGACACTTTCTGCTCGAGTCGATCGTCAATCATCCAAAGCTGCAAAATCTGCGCCGATGGCTGCTGGCAACGAAGGATGCACACGCGCTCTATGCCCGATATGGCTTTGAAGCGCTGCCCGATCCATCGGTCATCATGGCGAGAAACGATCCTGACATCTACGCCCGCTTAGGGGCCGACGCCACATGAGCGATCTTTTCGCCTCGGCCGGCATGGACCAGAGCGCGCCGCGTCCGCTCGCGGACCGGATGCGGCCGACGAAATTGTCGGAGGTGGTCGGGCAGGATCACCTCGTCGGGCCGGACGGGATTCTCACACGCCTCATCGGCTCGAAATCGCTCGGCTCGCTGATCTTCTGGGGACCGCCGGGCACCGGCAAGACGACGGTCGCGCGCCTGATGGCCCATGAGACCGATCTCCATTTCGTCCAGATCTCGGCGATCTTTTCGGGAGTGGCGGATCTCAAGAAGGTCTTCGAGGCGGCGCGGGCCTTGCGTTCCACCGGCAAGGGTACGCTGCTCTTCGTCGACGAGATTCACCGCTTCAACCGGGCCCAGCTCGACGCCTTTCTGCCGGTGATGGAAGACGGCACGATCACGCTCGTCGGCGCCACCACTGAAAACCCCTCCTTCGAGCTCAATGCCGCGCTCCTGTCGCGGGCGCGCGTGCTGGTGTTCCGCTCCCTCGACGAGGCGGCGATCGAGGACATCCTGCTCAGGGCCGAGACCATCACGGGCAAGGCCCTGCCGCTCGACGAGACGGCGAGGGCGTCGCTCGTGCGCATGGCGGATGGCGACGGGCGGGCGGTGCTGACCCTCGCCGAGGAGGTCTGGCGGTCGGCCAAGCCCGGCGAGATTTTCGACGCCGAGCAATTGCAGGAAATCATCCAGCGCCGGGCGCCGATCTACGACAAGGGGCAGGAGGGCCACTACAACCTCATCTCGGCCCTGCACAAGACCGTTCGCGGCTCCGACCCGGACGCCGCRCTCTACTATCTCGCCCGGATGCTGGATGCGGGCGAGGATCGTCTGTTCATCGCCAGACGGCTCGTGCGCATGGCGGTGGAGGATATCGGCCTTGCCGACCCGCAGGCCCTCGTCGTCGCCAACGCGGCCAAGGACGCGTTCGATTTCCTGGGCTCGCCCGAGGGTGAGCTGGCGCTGGCTCAGGCCACCATCTATCTCGCGACCGCGCCGAAATCCAACGCGGTCTACACCGCCTATAAGGCCGCCACGCGGGTCGCCAAGGAGCATGGCTCCTTGATGCCGCCGAAGACCATCCTCAACGCCCCCACGAAGCTCATGAAGCAGATCGGGTACGGCGACAGCTACCGCTACGATCACGACGAGCCGGATGCCTTCTCGGGGCAGGATTATTGGCCCGACAAGCTCGGGCGCCAATCCTTCTACGATCCGGTCGATCGCGGCTTCGAACGCGATATCGGGAAGCGGCTCGAATGGTGGGCGAAGCTCCGGCGCGACCGGAATAAATAACCTGTCCGCGGGCGTTGCCGCGTGCAATACCCGCCGTGGCCGGGTATCTGTGGCGAAATGAGCGAAATGTTGGGGCGATGCGAAGCTATCTGCTGATTTTTGTGGGGGCGGGCATCGGCGGCGCGCTGCGGCATACGGTCAACACGGCTTGCGCCCGCTATTGCGGCCTGGCGTTTCCCTGGGGCACCGTGACGGTGAATATCCTCGGCTCCTTCCTGATGGGGGTGATCGCCGGGTGGCTGGCCTTCAAGGCGCATGAGGGCTGGAGCCAGCCTTTGCGCCTGTTCCTCACCACGGGGATTCTCGGCGGCTTCACGACGTTCTCGGCCTTCTCGCTCGATGCCATGCTGCTGTGGGAACGGGGCGATGCCGCGACCGCCGCCGCCTATGTGGTGGGATCGGTCCTTCTGTCGATCGCGGGACTGGCGCTGGGTCTCGCGCTCATGCGTTCGCTCGCCTGACGCGATTGCCGCGCCTGCTCGATTGCCGCCCGCGCGACGCTCTGTTACCGAAGGCGCATGACACAAAGCGGTTCAGGAAAAAGCGGCGCCCGGGGCACCAAGGGGCGGTCGGGTACGCGGCAGGGCTTTCGTTCGCGCGAGGACAAGCCAACACGGCCCACCAACCCCCAAAAACGCGTCTCGAAAGCGGCAGCGAAGCCCGTCAAGCCCCGGCCTCCGCGCCCGGCTCTCGCCGGCGCCGTCGCCAAGCCGGCTCCGAAGCCCCTGCCGGCCGACGTGGCGCCCAAGCCCACCCGCGCCGAAGCGCGCGCCGCCGCGACCGAAACGCTGGCAACCGGCGTCCAGACCCTGCAGGTCGAGCCCGACGAGGCCGATATGCGGGTCGACCGGTTTCTCGTGGCGCGCTTTCCGCAACTCGCCTTCACGCATATCCAGCGCATCGTCCGCAAGGGCGAGTTGCGCATCGACGGCCGCCGCGCCAAACCGAACGAGCGTTTGGTTGCGGGACAGAAAATCCGCATCCCGCCGCTCAAGCTCGATCAGCCCCGGCCGATTTCGCGCGCGCCGGGCAAGGACCAGGACGAACGCGACTTTCTCAAGTCGATCACGCTCTACGAGGACAAGGACGTCCTCGTGATCAACAAGCCGATGGGGCTCGCCGTGCAGGGCGGATCGGGCACCACGCGGCATGTGGACGGGATCCTCGAGGCGCTGCGGGACGACGAGGGCCAGAAGCCCCGACTGGTGCACCGGCTCGACAAGGATACGGCGGGTTGCCTCGTCATCGCCAAGACGCGTTTCGCCGCCTCGACGATGGCGAAATCCTTCCGCTCGCGTTCAACCCGCAAGATCTATTGGGCGCTGGTGGCGGGTGTGCCCCGCGTACGGCAGGGCCGCATCTCGACCTATCTCGCCAAGGAAGGCGAGGAGGGGGAGTCGCGGATGCGCGTCTCCAAACATGGCGCCGAGGGCGCGAGCCATGCGCTGACCTATTATGCCACCGTGGAGACCGCCGCCACGAAGCTCGCGTGGTTGTCGCTGAAGCCGGTCACCGGCCGCACCCACCAGCTGCGCGCCCACGCGGCCCATATCGGCCATCCCATCGTCGGCGATCCGAAATATTTCGACATCGAGAACTGGGAATTGCCGGGCGGCATCCAGAACAAGCTGCATCTGCTGGCCCGCCGAATCGTCATCGCGCATCCGCGCACCGGCAAGCCCCTCGACATCACCGCCCCCCTGCCGCCCCACATGCAGCAGACCTTCAACCTGCTGGGGTTCGACACCAGCCGCTATGACCCGATCGTCGAGGCGCCGGAGGATTGAGACTTCGCGGGCTCGTTGCCCTCGACTGGCATCAAACAAGCAGGCTCTACAGAAAACGCTTGCTGACATGCATTGAACAACGATGAGGATCGCCTAGTTTCATCAGATAAGATTGACGGTTGGAGGCCAAAATGAAGTCTTCGGTCACGTTATCAGCGCTGCTCATCACTGGTTTTCTAGCGTCGAGCACCGAAGAGGCGAGTGCCGTCGTGTACTGCCAGTACGTCAATTATCCCGTCGGTTGTATCGTGAGATCTGGCGTTGTGCTGCGCCCGCGGCCGGTCGCCCGAGCCGTGGTAACCCCCGGCGTTGGTGCCCCGGGCGTCGGAGTGCGGCCTGGAACCCCCATGAATCGTGGCGGCCCCGTGAACCGCGCCGGCAGGCGCTGAGAGGCCTGCTGTCGGCACTCGCCCAAGATCCAGCTTTGGGCTCTCCTCCGGAACCCATCGACGAGGCGACTTTTACCTTCGAGAGAAGGGGGCCACACACAGTTCTCTGTCGCACTTTTGCCCGCTAGCGGGCGGAGAATGAGACCTCCCCCGGTCGCGTTCGGACCGGGGTTCCAGCAAGGAGGAGGTCTATGGAACACAAGCTTCTTGATCAGCTCCGTAGCGTTGCCGATGTGCAGCCGAGATCGATGACCCGGCAGGAGCGGCTCGACCGCTGGATCTCGCTGCTCGAGCGCGATCCCACGCGGCGCCTGAACTCGTTGGGTGAAATCGAATACAAGCCGCCGGCAGAGCGAGTTCTCGTCCGTCAGGACGGGTCGCCTCTCGTCGTCGCCTTCGAGGATGCGGTCCTTCGGGCCGAAGGCTTGAAGAGCGACCGGTTGGGAGACGCCATGGACTTCTTCGAGCTGACGGAGGGGCAGGCGCATTATGCCTTCTGCTCCTGCCTCAGCGGCCGCACGATGGAATCGGGCTCCTTCGCCCAGCGCCTTCGTAACGCCGTGGCGGAAAGTGACCAGCATACGGTGATCGGGGCGTGGGCGTTGGCGGCTGTCGCCGTCGCCATCCCGGCCATCCTCTACCTCGTCGGCTGACGACCCAGACCTGACGAGCATCCTCGCGGCACCTCAGGGTAAGGTCGTTGCCCTGGGGTCGCCGTTTGAAGTTCCCCGGGTCTTTCGCTAGAAGCGAACCGGGACCTCCCGGAGACATTCATGCTCACGATCGCGCCGGTGACGCTGGCAACCGACAGGCTGATCCTGCGTCCGCTGTCGCTCGAAGATGTGCCGGCGCTTGCCGAGGCGGCCGCGGACGGCGCGTTGTGGGACAAGAAGACCACCACGGTCCCGCGTCCGGAGGATTTCGGGCCATATGTGGAAAAGGCGCTGGAACTGCAGCAGCAGGGTCTCGCGCTGCCCTTCGCGACCGTCCTGCGTGAAACCGGCCGGGTGATCGGTTCGACCCGCTTCATGAACATCGACGCCGCTCATCACCGGGTGGAAATCGGCACGACGTGGATCGCCGCGTCGTGGCAGCGTACCTTCGTCAACAGCCACGCCAAGTTCCTGATGCTGCGCCATGCCTTCGAGGGCCTCGGCTGCAACGCGGTCGAATTGCGGACCCATAGCCTGAACGACCAATCCCGTGCCGCGATCGAGCGTCTGGGCGCCAAACTCGACGGCATTCTGCGCCGGCACATGATCATGCCAGACGGGCACATCCGCGACACTGTCGTGTACAGCATCACCTACGAGGAATGGCCCGCCATACGGGAGCACCTCGAAGGCGCCATGGTCGGCTGCTGACCTGACGCTGACGCGCCAAATCGAGCCGGCGCGGGGCGCCGGCTCGATGGATTTCAGGCTTAGGGATCAGCAGCGGCGGACGCGTCTCACGACGGCGCGGCCCCACTCATCTTCCTCTTCGATGGTCACCGTGCGGCAGCGCTCACCGTAACGGCTGTCGCGGTAGGCAGCGCGACGACCTTCGTCGTAGGCGCGCGCCCGTTCCATCGCGCGGCGCTCGCGCCAGTGCTCGCGACGTTGGTAGCGATCATCGTCGGGTCCGACTCGGACGCTGGGGCCATTGGGGCCAATGCCGAATTCGACCTGGGCCAGGGAGGGTGTCGAAAGGAATATGCCGGCTCCGAAAAGGGAAACCGCGGCGAGCGAGACAATTTTTTTCATCACAGGAGCTCCTGTTGGATATTGGCAAGCAAACGCCTGCGTAATCAGAAGGGTTCCGTCTTTCTGAAGATTCGCAATTACCTTACGCGCTCTTGCGGCATGGGTATTTATACCATCGCTGTGGGGATTTGAGTTATACGACCCGCTTGAACTGCGTTGTCACGTTACAGAAGATAGGACCTGCCGCGGCCGGGCGGCGAGGAGTCCGCACCAGGCCGCCAGAAGGGTGATGGTGGCAAACAACACTTCCGGGCCCGCCGGACCCTCCGAGACGTCGCGCAAGAGCGAGACCGCGAGGGGACCGAGCGAGGCTCCGAGATACCCGATGCTCTGGGCCATCCCCGACAGCATGGCGGCGGCCTCCGATGTGGGGGAGCGGAGGGAGATGAACAGGAGCGCCAGACCGAACACGCCGCCCTGGCCAAGGCCCAGCACGAGGCCCCAGAACGGCGTCGAACCGGGCGAGCCGTAGAGGAGGCCCGTGAAGCCGGCGAGCGAGGCGGCGAGCACCGCCAGGACAAGCGCGCCGGCGGGGAGTCGTCTTGTGGCGAGAACCGGGGTGATCAGCGACGTGAGCGTCTGCGCCACGATGGACAATGACGTGATCGCGCCGGCATCGACCACGTCGATGCCGCGATCGCGCAGCAATGTGGGCAGCCAGCCCAGCACGATGAAGGCGAGGGCTGCCTGCAATCCCATGAAGGCCGTGACGTACCAGGCCGTCGGATCGCCGAACAGGGCTGAAAAGCGGGGCAGGCGGCCCGCCTTGAATTCCTGGTGGTTCCGCGTCGCGAACATCCCCCACAGGATGGCGCCGCCGATGGCGGGGAGCGACCAGGCGGCGAGGGCGACATTCCACGAACCGACATGGCGTTCGAGGATCGGCGTCAGGCCCGCCGCGCTCGCCCCGCCGATGCTCAGGACCATCGTGTAGAGACCGGTCATCAGCCCGAGCCGGTGAGGGAAATCCCGTCGGATGATGACGGGCAGCAGCACGCCCGCGATGCCGATCGCCGCGCCCGCAACGAGCGTGCTGACGATGAGCGCCAGCGAGGACTCGACGAGGCGCAGGCCAAGGGCCGCTGCGAGCAGCGCGAACATGCCGAAAATGGCCTTCTCGATGCCGAGCCGCGCCGACAGGAGCGGCGCGAGGGGACCAAAGAGCCCGAAGCAAAGGACCGGGATCATGGTCAGGATGCCGGCCCAGAAGCTGCTGATGCCGAGACCACGCTGAATCTCGGCCAGCATCGTCGCCAGACTCGTCAGCGCCGGCCGCAGATTGAAAGCTGCGACCAGCAGGCACAGGCCGGCGAACCCCGCAAGGCGCAGGATGGGCGCTTCCCTCTGGTTCGGAACGGGTCGTTCCTGCTGCATGTCGCATACTCGGCCGGCCGTGCGGCGGCGTTTGCGGCCCGTCGCCGGGCCGGCATCCAGATCGGGTTGTAAGCGCGAGGCGCGCTCGCGATGTCGGGCTAGTGCTCGATCTGATCGGTTGCCCGGGTGTGTTTCCAGAACATCTTCGGCGTGTCGAGCATGTGGCGGAAACCGGTGCGGTCGAGCATCGCGTCGGTTTCGCGCTGCGCGTCGTCGAGAACCTCGTCCTCGTTCACGAACAGAGCCTTGCGGCCCTGCAGCGCGATGCGCCCGTCGACGATCACCGTGTCGACGTCGTTGCCGTTGGCGAAGTAGATGAGCCGCGAGACCGGCATGTTGAGCGGATACAGGTGCGGACGGCGCATATCGACCAGAACGATGTCGGCCTTCTTGCCGACCTCCAGCGAGCCGATTTCCTTCTCCATACCGAGAGCCTTGGCGGCGTCGATGGTGCACATCTCGAGCACCCGTCCCGGCGGCAGCCATGTGGGGTCCTTGAAGAACGTCCGGTGGTAATGCATGCATTGCTGCATGTGCCGGAACATGTCGCCGGAGCGGTCCGGCGCGGTGGCGTCCGATCCGATGCACACATTCGCGCCCGCATCGAGCAGCTCCGGCACCGGGCAGCGGCCGAGAATGGATGCGATGGCGCTGGGATTGTGCGCGATGCTGGTCCCGGTATCCGCGACGATGCGGATCTCGTCCGCCGTCAGGTCCGTGGAATGCGAGAGAAGCGCGTTCGGACCGAGAATTCCCAGCTCGTTCGCATAAGCGACGCTGCCCTTGTTATGCCCGTCCTGAGTGAAAACGAGGCCGCGCTCGCGGGCGAGGCCCGCGACCTTCACCGCTTGCTCCCGCGCCTTCTGCAGGTTCTCGGCGCCGAGGGTCTCGACGTGCTCGGGACGCAAGGTGGGCGTGATCAGCGCGATGTTGAGGCGACCGCCATGGCTGCCGTGCCAGGTGTCGATCAGCTTCACGCAGGTCTCATATTGACGTTCGAAATCCACCGGATATTCGTGCGCGGTGCCGTCTTCGATACGCGCATAGGTGCGCGGGTGGGGCGGCCGGGTGGGGCCGACGGCGACGAAGGAGCGGGTTCCGACTTCGCGCACGCCTTCGCAATGGGCATCGCCGTAGACCGGATCGTCGGTGCGCAGAATGGTGTCGCCGCCGCCCAGCAGCGACACGCCGGTGGTGACGCCGAAGCGCAGGCGTTCGAGCGCCGCGAGGCGCGCTTCCGCGCGCCAGAATTCCGGCGTCGACGCCACCGTGTAGGCTGCGTGGCAGGCGTCGTACCATTGCGCGCTGTCGCCGCCGCCCATGGTCTTGATCAGGCCGTGGCCCGCATGGGCGTGGCCGTCGATGAGGCCCGGCATGACGATCTTGTTTTTCGCGTCGATCACCGTCCCGGCCTGATGGGCGGCCGTGACCTCTTCGGTCGTGCCCACGGCGACGATCCGGTCGTTCTCGATGGCGACGGCGCCGTTCTCGATGACGCGGCGGTCTTCATCCATCGTGACGACGATGCCGTTGGTGATGATGATGTCGGCCATTCAGAATACTCCAGTCATTCGGAAAATTTATCAGGTAGCGCTCTCTGTCTCGCCGCGGATGCGATCGAGCGTCGGCACGAGTGACAGCAATTCCCGCGTGTAGGGATGCTGCGGCGATTGGAAGAGCGTTTCGGCCGCGGCTTCCTCCACGAGCTTGCCGGACTTCATCACGGCGATGCGGTCGCACATCTGGCGCACCACCGCGAGGTCGTGGCTGATGAGAAGCAGGGTCAGGCCGGTCGCGTCGCGCAGATCCTTCAGAAGGTTCAGGATCTGCGCCTGGACCGAGACGTCGAGGGACGATGTCGGCTCGTCGCAGACGATGAGGCGCGGACGGGCGCCGAGCGCGCGCGCGATCGMCAGGCGCTGGCGCTGGCCGCCCGAAAAGGCGTGTGCGTAGCGGCCGGCCGAATCCGCATCGAGGCCCACCGCCTCGATCAGCTGCGCCACGTCGCGCTCGGCCTCGGCGCGGCTCGGTGCAAGGCGGTAGAACAGGATGGGCTCGGCCAGAATCGACCCGATGCGAATCCGGCTGTTGAGCGACGAATAGGGATCCTGGAAGATCATCTGGATCGCCTGCCGCAACGGGCCGACGCGGCGGACCCCGCCTTCGCCCGCAACCGGTTTTCGCTGGTAGAGAACGCGGCCCGATGTGGGTTTCACGAGCCCCGCCACGACGTTGGCGATCGTCGTCTTGCCGCAGCCGGATTCGCCGACAAGGCCGAAGACCTCGCCGCTGTTCACCTTGAAGCTCACATTGTCGACTGCGCGGAAACGGTGTCCCCTGGATCCCGGGATCAGGCCGCTCGTGACGTAATCGACGCAGAGGTTCTCGACCGACAGAATTTCGGTTCCGTCCACCGTCGTGTCGGCGCGAAACGCCTTGGCGCGAATGGCTTCGCGCGCGTCGGCGGCGCGGCCCTTGGCCTCGTCTCCGACCACGGGGAAGCGGTCGAGCCGCATGTCGATGCGTGGCACGGCCCCTATGAGCGCCTTCGCGTAATCGGCTTTCGGTCTGCGCAGGACCTCGGCCGTCGGTCCGCTTTCCACGACCCGGCCGCGATGCATGATGGTGACGCGGTCGGCGATCTGCGCCACAACGCCCATGTTGTGGGTTACCAGCAGGATGCCGATGCCGCGCGTGTCGGCGAGATCGCGCAGGAGCTTGAGGATCTGCGCCTGCACCGACACGTCGAGCGCGGTGGTCGGCTCGTCGGCGACGACGAGGGTCGGATCGCACGACAGGGCGGCCGCGATGACGACGCGTTGCCGCTGCCCGCCGGACAATTGGTGCGGATAGGCCTTGAGACGGCGCTCGGGCTCGGGAATTCCCACGGACTTCATCAATTCGAGGGCGCGCAGGCGCGCCGCCGCCTTGTCCATCTTGAGATGCGCGCGCAGCGTTTCGGTGAGCTGGCTTTCCACCGTGAAGAGCGGATTGAGGCTCGTCATCGGGTCCTGGAAGACCGCGCCCACATCGCGGCCGAGCACCACCCCGTCGGCGGAGCCGCTCGTCGGATCGAGGAGTTTTCCGCCGATATGGATCGAGCCGGATGCAATGCGGCCCGGCTTTTCCAGCAATCCCATGACGGCGTTGCCGATGGTGGTTTTTCCTGCGCCGGATTCACCGACGAGCGCGTGGATCTCGCCCGGTTGGATGGTGAGCGAGGCGTTCTCGACAGCGGTGAAAAGGCCGCCATTGGCAAGCGGATATTCGACCCGCAGATTGTTGATTTCGAGGACGGGCGGCTGGCGATGGCTCATCGTTTCACCCGCAATTTGGGATTGAACCGGTCGCGCAGCCAATCGCCCACGACGTTCACCGCCAGCACGAGCAGCACGAGGGTGAGGGCGGGAAAGAGCGCGATCCACCAGATGCCCGAGAACACGAATTCATTGCCGATGCGGATCAGCGTTCCAAGCGACGGGTAGGTCGGCGGYATGCCGACGCCGAGGAACGACAGGGTCGCCTCGGTGAGGACGGCGGCCGCGAGGTTGATAGTGGCGATCACGAGCACCGGGCCCATCACGTTCGGCAGGATGTGCCGCAGCATGATACGGTGGGAGGGAAGGCCGATGACCTTGACGGCCTTCACGTAATCCTTCGCGGTCTCCACCATGGTGGCGGCGCGCACCGTGCGCGCATATTGCACCCATTCGTGAATCGCGATCGCGCAGATGAGGATCAGCGGCGCCCATTCGGCGGTCGCCGCCTGCGGAAACAGCGCACGCGCGATACCGCTGACGAGCAGCGCCATCAGGATGGTCGGAAAGCTCAGGATCACGTCGCCGATGCGCATGATCAAGGCGTCGACCTTACCGCCGAAATACCCCGCGATAAGGCCGAGGAAGACGCCGATGGAAGACGCCAGCAGCACCGCGCCGCCGCCGATGGCGATCGACACCCGCGCGCCGTACATCATGGCGGAGAGAAGATCGCGCCCCTGGTTGTCGGTGCCCAGGAAGAAGCGGCTGTCGCCATCGGCCGTGAAGGCGGGCGGGATTTCGGCATTCATCAGGTCGAAGGTCGACAAATCGGTGGGGTCGTAGGGCGCGATCCAGCCCGCGAGCAGGGCGCAGCCGATGATGACGAGCGCCAGCGATGCCGCCAGCATGACCGAAATGGGAGCGCCGACGCGACGGATCAGGCCGGGAGAAACGAGCGTGTTCATGCGGACCTCGCGCGCAGTCGCGGATCGACGACCGCGTAGAGGATGTCGACCGCCATGTTGATCACCACGAACATCAGCCCGACGAACAGCAGGTAGGCCGCCATGACGGGGATATCGACGAAGCTCACGGCCTGGATGAAAAGCAGCCCCATGCCCGGCCATTGGAAGACCGTCTCGGTGACGATCGCGAAGGCGATCAGCGAACCGATCTGCAATCCCGTGACCGTGATGACCGGCATCAGCGCATTGCGCAAAGCCAGCCGGAAATGGATGTAGCGCAGCGGCAATCCGCGCGCTTTGGCGAAACGGATGTAATCGGTCGAGAGCACGTCGATCATTTCGGAGCGCACGAGCCGCATGATGAGTGTGAGCTGATACAGCGCGAGCGTGATGCCGGGCAAAATGAGGGACTTGATGCCGCTCCAGGTCAGGAACCCGGTGGACCACCAGCCGAGATCCACCACCTGTCCGCGCCCGAAGGAGGGCAACCATCCAAGCGAGACCGCGAAGACCAGGATCAGCACGATGCCCGTGACGAAGGTGGGGGTGGAAATTCCAATGAGCGATACCGCCTGCACGATGCGCGCCGCCGCGCCGTTGGGCCTGAGGGCGCACAAGACGCCGAGGGGGATGCCGAGCGCCAGCGACAGGAAGGTGGCGACGATGACGAGTTCGAGGGTGGCGGGCAGGCGCTCCGCGATCAGCTCCGTCACCGGGCGCTGATTGCGGTAGCTGATGCCGAGATCGCCGGAGAGCGTGCGCTTGAGAAACCGGCCGTATTGCACGACGACCGATTGGTCGAGACCGAGCGAGCGGCGCAGCTCCTGCTTTTCCTCGATCGAGGCGTTCTCGCGCGACATGCTGGCGACGGGATCGCCGACATACCGGAACATCACGAACGACACCGCCGAGACGACCAGCATCACGAGGGCTGCCTGGCCGAGACGGAGCGGGATGTAGGCCACATCGTCATGCGCGACCTTGAGGGCCTCCACCAGCATGGCGCGGCGCTTGGTCTCGTCGAGTTCCTGCGCCGATTGGCGAGTGAGCTCTTCGATCTTCGGGTTGGCGTAGGTGCCGGAATTCGAGCCGCCGTAGCCGTCTTTCTGCGCCGCCAGTAGCGACGACAGAACGCTGAACCCGTCCATGGGCGGCAACGTCGCCCACCCGACCATCGACACGTCGAATTCGCCGCGGTCCTGACGCGGGAAATAGGTGGCGCGGGATTCGGTCTGCAGCTCGGTCTGGATTCCGGCGCGTGTCCACATGGCGGCGATCGCCACGCAGGTCTGCTCGTCGTTGATATAGCGGTCGTTGGGACAGTTGAGCTTCACCTTGAAGCCGTTCGGAAAGCCCGCCTCGGCGAGCAACGCCTTCGCCTTGTTGGTGTCGTAGGCGAGGACCGTATCGTTTTCCTTGGCGTAGCCCGGAACCGGCGGCGCCACGAGCGTGCCGGTGTTGCGGGACTTGTCGCGCATCACGCGCTTCTTGATGGTCTCCATGTCGATGGCGTGCCACATGGCCTGGCGCACCTTCGGGTCGAGGAGCGGGTTCTTCTGGCCCGGCATCGCCTTCAATTCCGGCCGGAAATTGAGCGACAGCATGATGAGGCGCAGCGACGGCTCCTCGATCACCTTGAAGCCCGACGCCGATCCGATGCGTCCGAGATCCTGCAGCGGCGCCGGCGCGATCAGGTCGAGTTCGCCCGACAGCAGGGCTGCGACGCGCGTTGCGTCCGACTTGACGGGCTTGAACTCGATCCGCGTCAGGTTGTGCTGGGGCTTGTCCCACCAATTCGGGTTGACGACGAAATTCGTGCCCGCGTCGGGCTTGTAGGATTCGACCTTGAACGGGCCCGTGCCGATCGCGTTCGTGGAGGCCGCCGTCGTGACGCCGGTGGCGATATTGCCGGGCTTCAGCGCGTCGTTCGCTTCCATCCATTCCTTGTCGAGGATGTAGACGCCGGCGAGGTCGTTCAGCAGCAGCGGGTAGGGGCCCTTGGTGACGATATCGACGGTGAAATCGTCGACCTTCTCGGCCTTGACGACGGTCGCGATGTTGCCGCGGGCGCGGGCGCCGGGGTCGAGCAGGCGGGTGAAGGAAGCCACGACGTCATCGGCCGTGAAGGGATTGCCGTTGTGAAACTTGACGTCGCGACGCAGCTCGAAGCGCCAGGTGTCGGGCTTCACGTTCTTCCAGCTCACCGCCAGCGCAGGTTCGAGCTCCAGATTGCGCCCGCGGCGCACCAGCGGATCGAACACATGGTGGAGCATGCTGGTGGTGAAGCTCTCCGTATGCGCATAGGGGTCGAGGGTCGTGATGTCGGTGGGGGACGACCACCGAAGGGTCTTCGCCTCGACGGAGGCGCTCATGAGCGCGCCTACGGCGACGGACAGGGTGACGGCGAGCTTGATCTTCATCGATGAGCCTCCCAAAGCCTCTGGATCTTGATTATTGGATACAATGTCAGAAAAACTTGCATACAGAATTTTCGCCGTCAACGGCATCGAGGGCCCTGAGTTGCGAATATTTGAGGCAATAAGACTTCGTGGTCAGCACGACCCCGCCCCGCCCCCCAATTTTGGTGCGTGGTGAGACGTGGTCTGGGGACCGCAGGCTGTTCCGTCCGCTTGAGCGACCGATAGCGGGCTCCGAATCTGTCGACAGCGCGGCGATCCGCCGTCACCGGGCTGCGATGACGGCGCTTACTTTGCGTAGCGGTCGAGAATCGTCCGGATGTCCCGGTGCTTGTCGGAGGTCGAGGAGAGCAGCGCACGCTGGGTTACGGCGTGCAGATGGTGGTCCATGCTGTCGATCGCGCGCTTCCCGTCCCGCGACCGCAGGGCATCGACAATCTGCTGGTGCTCGTTCAGCGAACAATCCGACGAATGGGGGCGGCCGTAGAGGGCCAGAATCAGCGAGCAGCGGGAGACGATTTCGTCCACATAGCGGGACAGGACCGAGTTCCCTGCCAGATCCGCCAGCAGGATGTGGAATTCGCCGGCAAGCCGGATGGATGCCGGGCCATCGGCCGGGTCGGCCTTGTTTTCGAGCGCGATGTGCTTTTCCAGGGTCTCGATGTCACGGTCGGTGACTTTTTCGGCGAGGCGGGTGAGCACCTGCCGCTCCAGGCACATGCGGGCTTCGAAGACGTCATGGGCCTCCGACAGGCTCGGCTGGGCGATGGCCGCGCCCTTATTCGGCTGCAGATCCACCAATCCCTCGGCGTTGAGGCGTGCCAGAGCGGTGCGAACGATGGTGCGGCTGACCCCGAAGCGTTCCCCGATGACATCCTCGGTGAGCTTGTCCCCCGGCATCAGCGCCTGCTCGATGATGGCGCGACGCAGGCCATAATAGACCGTCTCGCTGCGGGGACTTTTCGGCGTCTTCGATTTGCTGGGGGACATGGTCACGGAGGATGGTGAAACGGAAAGCGGTCTCCACCATTTTGCATCCATTTTGCTCTCGCACAAATGCGCAATTCATCTTACAAATTGTCTCCATTATTGTATACGAACTTTCAGCTTCGGCAAGCCGCCGTGTCGATAGGAAGCCAGACGATGCTTCCGATGCGGCAAGCAGATCGATTTTTTTGGCGTGCGAGCAGAGGTCGAAAGAGAACAGACGATAATTTGGTGGTCGGTAGCGATCATTTCGGGTTGTATACACAGAGTATACGAGAAGGCTGCGAGGTCCCGGTCGACTACACGTCGCGCGGGCCGTCCGGATTTCTTTGGCAGGATGGAGAAAAGACAAACGATGGGTGAAAACCTGGTTCTGACGAATGTGCGCCCGATGGGCGGTGATCCCACCAGCGTGACCTTCGCGAATGGCCGCATCGCAGGGTTTGGCCAAGCCGGCAGCGTCGGTGCGGAGACCCTCGATGGGGGCGGGGGTATCCTGATTCCGGGCCTCGTGGAGGCTCACACCCATCTCGACAAGACGCTGCTGGGGATGCCCTGGTATCACAACGATGTCGGGCCGCGTCTCATGGACAAGATCGAGAACGAACGCGCGCAGAAGCGCCTGCTCGGCATCGACCCCGCGCGCCAATCCGAGCGGCAGGCACTGCTCTCGTCCTCCCTCGGCTCGACCCATATCCGCTCCCACGTGGATGTGGACACCGATCTCGGTCTCGCCGGCATCGAGGGGGTTCTGGCGACCCGCGAGAAGCTTCGCGATGTCGTCGATATCGAGGTCGTGGCGTTTCCGCAAAGCGGAATGCTGATCCGTCCCGGCACGGTCGCGTTGATGGAAGAGGCGATGAAACTCGGCGCCCAGGTGGTCGGCGGTCTCGATCCGTCGGCCATCGATCGCGATCCGAAGGGCCATCTGGACGTGATCTTCGATCTGGCCGAGCGCTATGGGCGGCCGGTGGATATTCACCTGCACGAGACGGCCGAACTCGGCGCCTTCTCGGTGGAACTCATCGTCGAGCGCACGAAAGCGCTCGGTATGCAGGGGCATGTCACCATCAGTCACGCCTTCTGCCTCGGGATGCCCGATCAGGACTACGTCGCGGCGCTCATCGAGGCGCTGGCGGAAGCCCGGATCCACATCCTCACCACCGCGCCGGCCTTCAAGGCTGTGCCGCCCGTGAAGCGCCTCATGGAGGCGGGCGTCGTGGTGGGTGCGGGGTCGGACGGCGTCAGGGATACCTGGGGTCCCTACGGCAATGCCGACATGCTGGAACGGGCGGTACTGGTCGGCCTGCGCAACAATTTCCGCCGCGACGACGAAGTCGCCATGGCGCTGGAAACCTGCACCTCCGGCGGGGCGCGGATGATGGAGCGCGAGAGTTATGGTCTGGAGGTCGGCTGCAACGCGGATCTCGTGCTGCTCGACGGCGAGACCCTCGCGGAAGCCGTGGTCAGCCGGCGGCCGCGCAACCTCGTGATCAAGTCGGGAAAAGTCGTTGCCCGCGATGGCCGCTCGATCATGGCCGCGCCGTAGCCTGTACCCTTATGCGTTCGAGACGCATTCACGCGCCTCGAACGCGCACCCGCCGGCTTGCGGCGTTGCGTCGGATCCATCTTCTTCGAATCTGGTCCGGCTCTATCTCTTGGTTTAGCCGCATGATCTTTCGGCGAACCGGCAACCACTTCGCCGGATCGTGCTCTAGTGCAGGATCTGCGACAGGAACAGCCTTGTGCGTTCGTGCTGCGGGTTCTTGAAGAAGGCGTCGGGGGTGTTCATCTCGACGATCTGTCCGTAATCCATGAAGATCACCCGGTCGGCGACCTGGCGCGCGAAGCCCATCTCGTGGGTCACGCAGATCATCGTCATGCCCTCGTCGGCAAGGCTCACCATGGTGTCGAGCACTTCCTTCACCATCTCCGGATCGAGCGCCGAGGTCGGTTCGTCGAACAGCATGATCTTCGGGCTCATGCAGAGCGAACGGGCGATCGCCACGCGCTGCTGCTGACCGCCGGAGAGCTGGCCCGGATACTTGTTCGCCTGCTCGGGGATCTTCACCCGGGTCAGGTATTTCATCGCCACCTCTTCGGCTTCCCTCTTGGGCATCTTCTTGACCCAGATCGGCGCCAGCGTGCAGTTCTCCAGAATGGTCAGGTGCGGGAACAGGTTGAAGTGCTGGAACACCATGCCGACCTCGCGTCGCACCTCGTCGATGCGCTTGAGGTCGTTGGTCAGCTCGGTGCCGTCGACGATGATGTTGCCCTTCTGGTGCTCCTCCAGCCGGTTGATGCAGCGGATCATCGTCGATTTGCCGGAGCCGGAGGGGCCGCAGACCACGATGCGCTCGCCGCGCTGGACCGTCAGGTTGATGTCCCGCAGCACATGGAACTCGCCGTACCATTTGTGCACGTCCACCAGCTGGATCGCCGGCTGCGCCGTCGGGTCGATGGCGGCTTGTCGCGAAGTCAGTGTCGTTGCCATGGAACTCACCTGTTTTGGCCTGCCGCAAGCCGACGCTCGACCCCGAGGGAATAGCGCGACATGCCGAAGCAGAAGACGAAATAGAAGAAGGCCGCGAACGCATAGCCCGTATAGCTGATGGTCGGCGCCGCCCAGTTGGGATCGATGCGCGAAGCCTCGATGGTCTTGACCAGGTCGAAGATGCCGACGATCGACACCAGCGACGTGTCCTTGAAAAGCCCGATGAAGGTGTTGACGATTCCCGGGATCACGATGCGAAGCGCCTGCGGCAGGATGATGAAGACCATCATCTGCGGGTAGTTGAGGCCGAGCGACATCGCCCCTTCATATTGCCCCTTCGGCATCGCCTGGAGACCACCGCGCACCACCTCGGCCATGTAGGCGGAGGCGAAGAACGCCACGCCGATGAGCGGCCGCGCCAACCTGTCCACCGTCATTTCGGCCGGCAGGAAGAGCGGCAGCATGGTGTTGGCCATGATGAGCACGGTGATGAGCGGGACGCCGCGCACGAACTCGATGAAGATCACCGAGGCGAGTTGCACGATGGGAAGCTTGGAACGCCGGCCGAGCGCGAGCAGGATGCCGAACGGCAGCGAGAACACGATTCCGACCGTTGCCACGAGCAGCGTGACGAGAACGCCGCCCCAGAGCGACGTCGGCACGTGGTCCAGCCCGAAATCGAAATCCATCAAGCCCAGCGTGATGCCGATGACCGCCATGATGCCGGCGCCGATGGCAATTCCCGACTTCACCGAGACCTTGAGCAGATACGCCATCGCGCCGAATGTGAGCGCGAACAGGATTGCGACCACCAGGAACCCGATCCAGAATCCGCCGCCGAGATTCATGTTTCCGCCGGTGAGGAGGATGTAGGCGAAGGTCGGGAAGAGCCAAAAGAAGTAGACCGCGCCGAGATCGCGCCGCGGCGCCTTGAGCCAGAGCAGCCAGGTCACGCCGACCGCCAGCATGATGAAGAAGATGTTCACCCGCCAACGCTCGGAGATCGTGTAGGAGCCGTACGTAAAGTAGTTGATCTTGTCGATCACGAACGCCCAGCACGCCCCGACCCGGTGGCCGGCGGTCTCGGCGCGGCAGGCATCGCGATCCGTGCCCGTCCAGACCGCGTCGATGAACAGAAAGTCGATGATCGGCGGCACGATCACGTATAGCAGATACGCAACCGCGAGGGTCAGCAGCCCGTTGAGCGGGCTGGAGAACAGATTTTCCCGTACCCACGCGATGGGACCGCGGGCGAGATTCGGGGGCGGCAGAGCTTCGATCTGACGGGGCTGGACGAAGCCGGATGTGTCAACGGCGGTGCTCATGATGATTCCTACCGTTCAACGATTGCGACGCGGCGGTTGTAGATGTTCATCACGAACGACGTCACGAGACTGATCGTGAGATAGACGCCCATGGTGATGACCACGACTTCGATGGCCTGACCGGTCTGGTTGAGGACCGTTCCCATGAACACCTGAACGAGGTCCGGATAGCCGATGGCGACCGCGAGCGACGAGTTCTTGGTGAGGTTGAGATATTGGCTGGTCAGCGGCGGGATGATGACCCGCATGGCCTGCGGAATGACGACCAGCCGGAGCGTCTGGGCCGGCCGCAGGCCGAGCGATCCCGCCGCTTCCGTCTGACCTTTGGAGACAGCCAGGATGCCGGCGCGCACCACCTCGGCGATGAAGGCCGCCGTGTAGGTGACGAGGCCCACGAGGAGGGCGACGAATTCGGGCAGGATCTGCATTCCGCCGCGCAGGTTGAAGGTTCCCTTCTGGGGCATGTCGAAGCTGATCGGATTGGTGCCGAACAGCGCCAGAAGCAGCCACACGAGGAAGGGCAGCACGAGCACCAGCGCGATCGTGACGATCCCGACCGGATATTGCCGCCCGGTCTGCTCCTGCTGCTTCCTCGCCCACCGGCGAAATACGATGGTGCCGACGATGCCGAGGATGATCGCCACGCCGATGGCCCAGGCATCGCCGGCATAGAGCGGACGTGGCATGAACAACCCGCGGGAATTCAGAAACAGGCCTGCGCCGAACCCGATGGAATCGCGCGGCTGCGGCAGCGGGCCGAGCACCGCGATATACCAGAACAGCAATTGCAGCAGCAGCGGGATGTTGCGCAGCACCTCGACGTAGACCATCGAAACCTTGGCGACCATCCAGTTCTTCGACAGGCGCGCGATGCCGACCGCGAAGCCCAGAAAGGTTGCAAGCACGATGCCGATGGCGGAGACCAGCAGGGTGTTCAGCAGCCCGACGATGAAGGCATCGCCGTATGTGGAACCCGCCGCGCTGAAGGCGATCAGCGTCTGGCTGATATCGAAGCCGGCGGTGTTGTTGAGAAAGCCGAAACCGGAGGCGATCTTGGCGCGCTGGAGATTCTCGACCGCGTTCGAGGCCGCCATGTAGAACAGGTAGCCGACCACAAGGACGAGCAGGACTTGATAAAACGCGCCACGCACTTTCGGGTCGTAGAGAACCGATTTTTTTGGCGGCGACGTCTGGCTGACGATTGTCTGCACTGAACCTAACCCCTCACGGCATTCTTGTTGTTGGCCCGGGATCCGCATTTTCGCGGCAGGCAGCCATTGGCTGGCTTCTTTCTTTCAGAGGGGCGCCCGGATCGCTCCGGACGCCCTTTGATCGTGACGCCTAGCGGACGGGGATGCCGTACTGAAGGCCGCCCTTGGTCCAGAGCGCATTCTGGCCGCGCTTGATCTTCAGCTTGGAGCCCTCGCCGACGTTACGCTCGAAGCTCTCGCCATAATTGCCGACGTGCTTGACGATGCGGTAGGCCCAGTCGTTGGTGAGGCCGATGGCCTCGCCATACTTGCCCTCGGTGCCGAGCAGACGCTTGATCTCGGGATTATCCGAGGTCTTCATCTGGTCCACATTGGCCTTGGCGACGCCGAGTTCCTCGGCGTTCAGCATGGCATTGTGGGTCCAGCGGACGATATCGCCCCATTGGTTGTCGCCGTGGCGCACTGYCGGTCCGAGCGGCTCCTTGGAGATGATTTCCGGCAGGACGATATGATCGTCCGGCGCCGATGCGCGCAGGCGCTCCGCATAGAGGCCGGAGGCGTCCGTGGTGAAGGCGTCGCAGCGGCCGGAATCGTAGGCCTTGAAGGTCTCGTCCGAGGTCGCGAAGGCCACGACTTCATACTTCATGTTGTTGGCGCGGAAATAATCCGCGAGGTTCAACTCGGTGGTGGTGCCCTGCTGGGTGCAGATCGACGCGCCGTTCAGCTCCTTGGCCGAGGATACGCCGAGCTTCTTGCGGACCATGAAACCCTGGCCGTCGAAGTAGTTGATGGCGGGGAAATCCAGGCCGAGCTGGGTGTCGCGCGACATGGTGGCGGTCGAGTTACGCGCCAGGACGTCAACCTCGCCCGATTGCAGGGCCGTGAACCGGTCCTTCGCGGCAAGCGGAATGTAGCGGACCTTCGTCGGATCGTCGAAGATCGCCGCCGACATGGCCTTGCAGAAATCCACGTCGAGGCCGGCCCAGCTACCCTGTGCGTCCGGAACGCCGAAGCCAGCGAGGCCGGTGTTCGAACCGCAGGTCAGATACCCCTTTTGCTTCACGCTGGTGAGCGTCGCCTGCGCCGAGGCGCCCGTCGCGAGCAGGCTGGCCGTGAGGCCGAAGGCGATCGTTACGATGGCCTTTTTCATGTTGTTATAGTCTCCACTAGAGGCTGACGCGACGATGGTCGCCTGCGCCGAGCCCGGTTCCCTGTTTGGCGGCTGTCCGCCACTCAAAATGAGCGGCATCCGGAAAGCATCACATTCTATCATCGATGACGGGTCAAGTGTTGATGGGAGCACTCTTGCGAGGTGACTTGACGGCACCCCGCCCCCCGTCCCACATCGTTTCTCCCGCTCACAAAAATTCGGCAGGCGATGTCAAAGCTTCCTCCCAAGCCCGACGATCTCGGCGAACGCACCCGACTGGTTCATGCAGGCCGCGATCCGAACGAACAGCACGGCTTCGTGAACACCCCGATCTATCGCGGCTCCACGGTCCTCTTCCCCACCACCGACGATCTGCTGAATCGGAGGGGACGCTTCACTTACGGCACGCACGGAACGCCCACGACGGAGTCCCTCGAGAAGGCCTGGACCCAGATTTCGGGTGCTGCCGGCACCGTGCTGGCGCCATCGGGTCTCGCTGCGGTAACCCTCGCGCTGATGGCCTTCCTCAAGGCGGGCGACCACCTGCTGATGACGGATTCGGTCTACCGCCCGACGCGGATCTTCTGCGACGGGATCCTCAAAAACTTTGGTGTGGAAACCACCTATTACGACCCGCTGATCGGTGCGGGGATCGCCGACCTGCTCAGGCCGAACACCACAATTGTCTTTACGGAAGCGCCGGGCTCTCAATCTTTCGAGATGCAGGACATTCCGGCCATCGCCGAGGTCGCGCACCGCCATGGGGCGGTGGTCGTCATGGACAACACCTGGGCGACACCGCTGTTCTTCCCGCCCCACGAGCGGGGCGTCGACGTGGCGATCGAGGCGGGCACGAAGTATCTCAGCGGCGGGTCCGACCTGCTCCTCGGCATGGTTTCGGCCAATGAACGCTGCTTCAAGACCCTACGAAAGACCTATGACGCTTTTGCCATGTGCCCCGGTCCCGAGGACGTTTTTCTCGGATTGCGGGGTTTGCGGACGATGGCGTTGCGGCTTCGCGAGCATGAGAAGCAGGCCCTCGACATGGCCCGATGGCTCGCGGCCCGTCCCGAGGTGGCGCAGGTGCTCCACCCTGCCATCGAGACGCATCCCGGCCACGCCATCTGGAAGCGCGATTTCAAGGGGTCGTCCGGCCTCTTCTCGGTCGTCCTCAAGCCGTGTTCCGACAAGGCTGTGGCGGCCATGCTCGACGGCCTCGCGCTCTTCGGAATGGGCTTTTCCTGGGGCGGTTTCGAAAGTCTCGTCGTGCCGTTCGACTGCGGGCATTACCGGACCGCGACCCAATGGGCGCCGGGCGGACACGGCCTGCGTTTCCATATCGGGCTGGAGGATCTCGACGACCTCCAGCGGGACCTCGATCAGGGCTTTGCCCGGCTGAAAAGCGCGGATTCGAAGGCTGCCTGACCGCCTGCCGGGCGGCGGGAGATCATCCCGCCGCGCCCTCGGCCCCGACCGCCGCGTCCGCCGCATCCTTCGCCTTGCGCCGCTTCGCTTCCTTGGCGATGAGCATGAGATTGCGGACATAGATGAGAATGGAGAAAGCCTGGCCGAGTATGATCACCAGGTCGCGACGGGCGAAACCGTAGATCAGGGTCATCAGCCCCCCCGAGATCGACAGGAACCAGAAGCCCACCGGGATCACGCTCTTCTCGGCCTTTTCGCTGGCGATCCACTGGACCAGGAAGCGCGCGCCGAAGACGAACTGCGCTATCACGCCGAAGGCGGCCCACAGGTCGAAGCGGGCTACGACGACGTCGTAGAAATACAGGCCGATATCGTGCGAAAGCCGCATCAGCATCAGAGGATCTCCTGGGTGACCGGAAGGCGGCGGCGGCGGCGGATCAGCCACCACACCCCCGCGAGGTCGACAATACCGACCCAAAGGCGATCAAAAAGGCCGTAATTTGACCGCCCCGCATGGCGCGGCCGGTCGACCACGTCCACATGCGCGATCTCGAAGCCCTCGCGTTTCACGAGAGCGGGCATGAAGCGGTGCAGGGCGTCGAAATAGGGCAACGCCAGATAGACGTCGCGCCGGAAGGCCTTCAACCCGCAGCCGGTATCGCGGGTGCCGTCCCGCAGGATACGGCCCCGAACCCCGTTGGCGATGCGCGACTGCCATTTCTTGTAGGCGCCATCCTTGCGCCCGAGCCGCTGGCCGGCGACGAGCGCGACCTTCGGATCGTCCAGGGCCGCCACCATTTGGGGAATGAAAGCCGGATCGTTCTGCCCATCGCCGTCGAGAGTGACGATGAGCGGGGATCGGGCCGCGAGGACGCCCGTGCGCACCGCCGCGCTCTGGCCGCAACTCGCTTGGTGCCGCAGGATGCGCAGCCACGGCCGCGTGGCCCTCGCCTTTTCCAGTTCCGCCACAGTGGCGTCGGTCGAGCCGTCATCCACATAGATCGTCTCGAAGGGCATGGCCGCGCAGGCGCGCGCGATCTCCTCCAGCAGCGGGAGCACGTTGGGCGCTTCGTTCTTGACGGGGACAACCACGCTCACGCGGGGTGCCGCATTCTGTTCGATCATGGGTCAATGGCCGTCGAGGCCACCTCTTGATGGGACGGGCCGACCTCAAAGGCCGGCCGCGTAGGCTCCGATATCGAGCCGCCGCCCGCTGTTGATATTGAAACCCGAGACGCGGGTCGAGAGGCTCGGTTGCTGTCCGAGGCGTTCGTTGGCGGCCCGGAATTCCTCCTCGAAGCGCTTCTCGACGAAAACGAGGCGGCAGCCGCCCTGTCGCAGGAAAGCCGAGGCCTCGGCGCCCGTCTCGAGCATTTCGAGATTCGTGCCGGTGAGGAAGACGAGGCTTGGTTCGCGATAGCCCAGCGTCGCCACACGGGGATTCTCGCACGCCATATTGCGGGCGACCTCGGCCATGCGCGGGGACAGTTTCAGGGACCGGAGATCGAGTTGCCCCAGACCGAACACGCCGACAGAGAGCAGAACAGCCGCGGCGAAGCTCGCCCAGATGCTCTTGAGGACCTGTGCGCGGACGAAGAGCCACCAGGCATAGAAGCCCGCGGCGGTCGACAGCGCGAGGAGCGGGATCGCACGGTACGGCAGGGTATTGTCGAGGTTCCAGGCCGCGGCCGCGATGCCGACGGCGAGGGCGAGCGGGATCAGCGGGATCAGCACGGTGGAGAGCCGCGCCAGGGGCCGTTGAGGGCCGACGAAGTGCCGGGAGATCGCCATCACGGTGACGATCGCGATGGCCGGGTAGAGCGGCATGACGTAATGCGGAAGCTTGGTGGGCACGAGTTCGAAGACGAGCCAGGACGGCACGATCCAGGCGAGCGCGAAGGTGACGTGCTCGTCGCGACGATGGATCCACGCGAACGGCACCGCGATGGCCGCCAAAACCGCCCCCGGCCAGAAGGTTGCGAAGAATGCCAGCAGGTAGTAGCCGGGTGGCGCCCAGTGGTAGGTCTGCGCGGTCCCGACCTTTCCCAGCATGTCGTGGCCGACCGATTCCGAGAAGAAGGCCCCGCCGCTCTTCCAGGTGATGGCGACGAACCACGGCAGCACCACCAGCAGCGTGAAAATGGCTCCCGGAACCGGCCGAAGCGTCAGCAGCCAGCGGCCCGACTTTTCCCGCCACCACAGGACCAGCGCGGGAAGGCCGACGAACATCGGAATGAGTGGCCCCTTGATGAGGATGCCCGCCGCCATGCCGAGCCAGAAAAACCCCAGGGTTCGCTTGGTCAGGATGCCCGCACCGCGGCTCAAATAGGCACGGGCGAGCCCGCCCATGGTGGCGACGGCGCAGGCCGCGAGCGCCGCGTCCGTCTTTGCCAACCGCGCCTCGACCATGAGGATGATGGAAGTCGCCATGAAGGCGGCGGCCAGAAACGCGCCGCGTCGTCCGAGGAAAGCAAGCGCCGCCCAATAGGTCAGCAGCACGGTCGCGATGGCGCCGAGAAGCGAGGGAATGCGGTAGAGMGCCACCGTCCTGCGCGCGTCGGGCACACCGAGCGCCTCCCCGATGGCGACGCTTGCCGCCTGCAGCCAGTAGATGCCGATGGGCTTCTTGTGCCGGGCCTCGTCCTGGAACCGGATATCGACGAAGTCCCCCGCTTCGAGCATCTGCTTGGAGGCCTGGGCATAACGCGGCTCGTCGCGGTCCATGGGTTGCAGGGTCGTGAAGCCCGGAAGGAAGCACGCCAGCGACAGAAGCACGAGGACGACGCACAGGCGGAAATGGCTCCGCTCGATCGCACTCGCCAGGCGCGCGACGTAAAAATGGCGCCATGACATGCGCTGCTGCGCGACGTGACCGTCCATAAATAACTCCGGCAACGACACAATCTGTTGAGTTTGAAAAATGAGTCGTCGGGACCAAGCCGCCCCTGAAGGGCGCTGATGTCACCTAAAGCCGGAGGGAAGTCAATTAAGCGCTTGGTGAGACGAGGGTAGACAGCATGGCGCTCGCGTAGAATTTGAGCCGGTTCCAGCCCCCGCGGAGGCACTGAGCCCGGGAGAGACCGGGGCGGTCGCGCCCGCCCGGGTCGCCGGTCAATTCGCTAGCCGACCGATCGGCGGGACTCGCGGGCTGCGGAGAGATAGCGCAGACGATCGAGTGCGGCGATGGCGAGACGCGCTTCTTTCAGATAGCGCTCTTTCAGAAGCTCCGGCTCCTGCTCCCAGCCGCGAGAATCGTACTCCGATGCATAAATCGCACGGGCCACGTCTTCTATCTCGTCGTCGATCATGCGAATCCCCCGCTTTGTTTCTGTTCGGAGGTTCGGGCCGGAAAGGCCTGCAGCGCAAGCAATACAAGGGAGTAGCCGGGACTCCTTTGGCGCAATACCGACGATTCAATTCTTCTCGCTCACCTTCTCGGTCAGCGGACGCTCCTCGAGCTTGGCGCTCGGCACGATTCCGTCGAGTTGGACCCAGCCGACATCGGGGCGCTCACAGGGGACAAGGTAGACCGCCCCGCCCTCTCGCCGGGTCACACGGCACGCGATGGCCCTGAGATCGCCCGGAGCGCGATAGATCACCACGCTGCCGACTTCGATTTCCTCGGACGCGCGGGTATGGGCGCTATTCGCGAAATCCTGATCCTCACCCGCTGAGAGAACCATCTCGCCGGGCTGCTCTCGGCTGGCACGGAGCCGCTCGAGGGCGGCGATCGCCACGCGGGCGCGGTCGCGATAGCGGTCACTGACGACCCGGAGGATCGCATTGGGCTCGCGGCCCGGGTACCAGGCCACACCGCCGACTTTGGCCAGTTCCTCGGCAACGCACTCGACTTCTTCCTCGGACATTTTCGCTCCCATAACGCTATGCAACAAACGACTATCCAACGTTTCAAACGTAACATCGTGTGAATAATTTCACGGGATATTCCGAGGTAATTAAAAAAGCGGGACGTTTATTTGGAACACACGGGAACGCTAGCACGGAAGCGGACCCCGGTCGCGCCGAATCATGGCGCTGCGTCAGAGCGTACGCGTGTCTTCCACAGAGAGTGACCAAACGGCAACGGTCCCTTCGAGGCCGCGGGCGGGATTGGACATTCTATCCTGCCTTTGAAGAGCCCTCAGGGCCGCCATGTGGCGAGCAACTCCTCGCATGTGACCGTTTCGATTTGGGCGCTGAAGCGTTTCCGATAGAGCGTCAACAGGGTGTCGTGACCCTCGTCGGACGAACTGCACAGGCCATCGGACACCAGAACCACGCGGTAACCTTGATCGACGGCGCCGAGCACGGTGGCGAGCACGCACACATCCGTCTCCGAGCCTGTCACGATCAGCGTGTCGACGTGACGGTGTTGAAGCTCCTCCGACAGACGGTGGCCGGCAAAAGCCGAATATACCGGCTTGTCGAACATGAGCGCGGGCGGCACCAGTTCCCGCAGCGGAGGCATCAATTCGAGAAGCCGCGGATCGAGATGTTCGCGTGTGGTCTCGACCCATTTTTCATAATAGAGTCGCCAGGTCCCGGGCATGTCCTCCGGCCGCGCAGGCGGGATGAACCGTGTGAAGATTGTTTTATCGGGAGCATGCCGGGCCACCTCCGCCACGACAGGCAGGACTCGCTCCATCCACGGCGTCGGCCACGGCCCGTCCGGCGAAAATAGACGCTGCATGTCGACGCAGAGATGCGCCGCCGACGCCCCCAGGCCCCGCTGCAAGGTATCGCCCATTTCCAGCTCTTGACCAACGATCGTCCCGTGAACGGCGATGCCGGGAGGCGGTTCCGTTAAAGGCTGGCCTTGAGGCCGACCGCCAGCGCCAAAGCGTCGAAATCCGCGCCGACGGCGGGCTTCGGCACGCGTGCGCCGTCGAGGATATGCGTGCCGCCCTTCGCCTCTCTCCGAGGGAGTGGATTCAGTCGAAATCCCGCCCATCGGCGCCGAGCAGGATCTCGCGTTTTCCCGCATGGTTGGCAGGGCCGACGACGCCCTCCTTTTCCATTCGCTCCATGATCGACGCGGCGCGGTTGTAGCCGATCTGCAGGCGACGCTGGATGTAGGAGGTCGAGGCCTTCTTGTGCCGCAGCACGACGGCGACCGCCTGATCGTAGAGATCGCCGGCCCCCAATCCGAAATCGCCTTCGTCGAAGACCGGGCTTTCCTCGGCTTCCAACTCCTCCTCGTCATCCGCCGTGACGGCCTCCACGTAGACCGGCTTGGCCTGTCGCTTGAGATGCGCCACGACCTTCTCGACTTCCTCGTCGGAGCAGAACGGCCCGTGCACGCGGGTGATGCGCCCGCCGCCCGCCATGTAGAGCATGTCGCCCTGGCCGAGCAGCTGCTCGGCGCCCATCTCGCCGAGGATGGTGCGGCTGTCGATCTTCGAGGTCACCTGGAACGAGATG
>NZ_JBFUHH010000045.1:0-31266 GCF_056402495.1 Microvirga sp. P4_A5
GCGTGGGTGAAGGCGTGGGTCCCCGGGTCAAGCCCGGGGATGACGGTGAGGGTGAGGATGAGGATGAGGATGAGGGTGTGTTTCAGGGTCGGCCACTTGCGGCGCGGACGCTCCGGACAAGCCCATCCATGACCCTGCCTTCCATGCCGCGCCACCCCCGTCATGGCCGGGCCTGACCCGCCACCCCCGTCTTCCTTGCGCAACGTGGGTGAAGGCGTGGGTCCCCGGGTCAAACCCAGGGATGACGGTGCGGGTGAAGGTGGGGATGGGTTCGAGGGCTCCGATCCAACACGCGAAGCCCTCAGAACCGCGTGATCACGCTGATGCCGATCCCCTCGAAACGGTCCATCGCCATCAGGGCCGCGGGTGCTTCCTGAAGCGAGATGTGCTTCCCGATGAGCGCCTGCGGACTGAGCTTGCCCGCCTCGATCATGTCGAGCATCGCCTTGTATCGGAAAGCCTGCATGCCGTGGCTCCCGAGGATCTCGAGTTCGTGGGCGATGACTTGGTCCATCGGCACCTTCGGGTGGTTGTCAGCCCCGACCATGAGGCCGACCTGCACATGGCGGCCGCGGCGGCGGAGGTTGGCGATGGAGTTGAAGCAGGTGGTGGGATGGCCGAGCGCGTCCATCGACATATGGACGCCGCCCTTCGTGATCTCCCGCACCGCGCCGACCACGTCCTCGGTCGCGGACGCGTCCACGGTGGCGACCGCTCCGATCGTGCGCGCGAAGGCGAGCTTTTCTTCCGTCACATCCACCGCGACGACGTTCGCGCCCATGGCGGTCGCGATCATGATGGCCGAGAGGCCAACGCCGCCGCAGCCATGCACCGCCACCCACTCGCCGGGCCTGACGCGACCTTGGTCGACGACTGCCCGAAATGACGTGACGAAGCGGCAGCCGAGGCTTGCCGCCGTGGGGAAGTCGAGATTGTCCGGCAGCGCCACCACGTTGGTGTCGGCAAAATCGACGGCGACGTATTCGGCAAACGAGCCCCAGGCGGTAAATCCGGGCTGGAATTGCTGCTCGCAGACCTGATGGTTGCCCGAATGACACTCGTCGCAATGGCCGCATCCGCCGACGAACGGGACGGTGACCCGGTCGCCTGCGCACCATCGCGAGACCCGGCTTCCCACCGCCTCGATGGTTCCGGCAAGTTCGTGGCCGGGCACATGCGGCAGCACGATGTCCGGATCGTGCCCCATCCAGCCATGCCAGTCGCTCCGGCACAGCCCGGTGGCCTCGACCTTGATGACCACGCCGTCAAGGTCGGGCGTCGGGTCGGCGACGCTCCGGACCGTGGGCGGTTGGCGAAATTCTTCGAAGACGACGGCTTTCATGGAAGGGAAGCGACCTCGCGTGGCATGAATGGCGAACCGACACCTTAGCGTGCCCGAGGCTGAACGCCACCTGCAGCACGGGCCAGCCTCACACCTGCCATCGCGGCTGTTCCTCCGCGTCGGGGTCCGAGCGTCAACCCGAGGGAGCCGCCGCATGGCCGTTGCCAGGAAAGCGAACGGTCATCCTCGACAGCGCCCGCGCCGCCGTCTAAAACCGGCGCTCCTGCAAGACCTTGCAACCATTATTTGGGCTCCGCGAGCCCATCCGAGCTTAGAGTGTCATGAGCGGCGTCAACGAAATCCGGTCGGCCTTCCTCGATTACTTTGCCCAGAACGGCCACGAACAGGTGCCGTCTAGCCCCCTCGTGCCGCGCAACGACCCGACGCTGATGTTCACCAATGCGGGGATGGTGCAGTTCAAGAACGTGTTCACCGGCGCCGAGAAGCGCTCCTATAACCGCGCCACCACGGCCCAGAAATGCGTCCGAGCCGGCGGCAAGCACAACGATCTCGACAATGTGGGCTACACCGCCCGCCACCACACCTTCTTCGAGATGATGGGGAACTTCTCGTTCGGGGATTACTTCAAGGACCGCGCCATCGAGCTCGCGTGGAACCTCATCACCAAGGAATTCGGCCTCGGCAAGGACCGGCTGCTCGTCACCGTCTATCACGACGACGAGGAGGCGGTGTCCCTGTGGAAGAAGATCGCCGGGTTCTCGGATTCGAAGATCATCCGCATCCCGACCTCGGACAATTTCTGGCAGATGGGCGATACCGGCCCCTGCGGCCCGTGCTCGGAAATCTTCATCGACCAGGGCGATGCCCTGCAGGGCGGCCCTCCCGGCAGCCCGGACGAGGACGGCGACCGGTTCCTCGAATTCTGGAACCTCGTCTTCATGCAATACGAGCAGATCGAGCCCGGCAACCGGGTCAACCTGCCGAAACCCTCCATCGATACCGGCATGGGCCTCGAGCGCATGGCGGCCATTTTGCAGGGCGTGCATTCCAACTACGACACCGACCTGTTCCGCACCCTCATCGAGGCGGTGGCCCACGCGACCGGCGTGGCGCCCGAGGGCGCCCACAAGGCGTCCCACCGGGTGATCGCCGACCATCTGCGGGCCTCGTCGTTTCTCGTCGCCGACGGTGTGCTGCCCTCGAATGAAGGGCGCGGCTACGTGCTACGCCGCATCATGCGTCGGGCGATGCGCCACGCGCAGCTTCTCGGCGCGAGGGACCCGCTCATGTACCGCCTCGTCCCGGCTTTGGTGCGCGAGATGGGGCAGGCCTATCCGGAGCTGATCCGCGCCGAGCCGCTCATCACCGAGACGCTGAAGCTCGAGGAAACCCGCTTCCGCAAGACGCTGGAGCGCGGCCTGTCGATTCTCGACGAGGAAACGCGGTCGCTCGCGAAGGGCCAGAACCTGTCGGGCGAGACCGCCTTCACGCTCTACGACACCTTCGGTTTCCCCCTCGATCTCACGCAGGATGCCCTGAAGGCGCGCGGCATCGGTGTCGATACGGACACGTTCAAGGCCGCCATGGAGCGCCAGCGCCAGATGGCGCGCGCCGCATGGTCCGGCTCCGGCGAGGCCGCCACCGAGACCGTCTGGTTCGGCATCAAGGAGCGCGTCGGCGCGACGGAATTCTTGGGCTACGACACCGAGACCGCCGAAGGTCTCGTGGTGGCGCTGCTGAAGGACGGCCAGGAAGTGGCGGAACTCACGCCCGGCGAGACCGGCCTGGTGGTTCTCAACCAGACGCCGTTCTACGGCGAATCCGGCGGCCAGACGGGCGATACCGGCATTCTCCATGGCGAGGGCGCGCGCGTCCGCATCACCGGCACCGAGAAGAAGCTCGGCGATCTTTTCGTCCATCACGCGCTCGTCGAGCATGGTTCGCTCAAGATCAACCAGTCGCTCGAACTCGTGGTCGATCACGAGCGTCGCTCCGCCATCCGCGCCAACCATTCGGCGACCCATCTCCTGCACGAGGCCCTGCGTCAGGTGCTCGGCGATCACGTGGCGCAGAAGGGTTCGCTCGTGGCGCCCGACCGCCTGCGATTCGATTTCAGCCATCCGAAGCCCATCGGCGACGAGGAGCTGGCGCGGGTCGAGGACATCGCCAATCGGGTGCTGCTGCAGAACGAGCCGGTCGTCACCAAGCTCATGGGCGTCGAGGAGGCGATCGAATCCGGCGCGCGCGCCCTGTTCGGCGAGAAATACGGTGACGAGGTTCGCGTGGTGTCCATGGGCAAGGCCGATGGCAACCGGACGTTCTCGGTCGAATTGTGCGGCGGCACGCATGTGAATCGCACCGGCGATATCGGCCTCGTCACCATCGTGGCCGAAGCCGCGGTGGCAGCCGGAGTGCGTCGTCTCGAAGCCATGACGGGCGATGCGGCACGGCGACATCTCGGCGCCGAGAGCCGGAAGCTGCGCGAGATCGCAGGCCTGCTGAAGACGCCTGTCGACGAAGCGCCCGAGCGTCTCTCCGCTCTCCTCGACGACCGCCGCAAGCTCGAACGGGACTTGCAGGAGGCGCGCCGCAAGCTCGCCATGGGCGGCGGCTCGGCCGACAGCGATCCGGTGCGCGAGGTGAACGGCGTCAAGCTCATGGCGCGCGCCGTCACGGGTGTCGAGATGAAGGACCTGAAGGCGCTCGCCGACGAGGGCAAGAAGCGCCTCGGCTCCGGCGTCGTCGCCATCATCGGCGTGGCGGACGATGGGAAGGCCGGGATCGTCGTGGGCGTCACCGACGACCTGACGGCGAAGATCGACGCGGTCGGCCTCGTTCGCACCGGCGCTGAAAAACTCGGCGGCAAGGGCGGCGGAGGGCGTCGCGACATGGCGCAGGCCGGCGGGCCGGACGGCGATCAGGCACAAGCCGCGCTCTCCGCCATCGAAGCCGCGCTGGCGGCTCAGTAAGGGCCGGGCCGTGCCACGGGTCGCTCGACACCCGGCACGGCGCAGGCTGTTTGAAATCCTCGAGCGGAGCGTCGTCAACGACCCGCTCGTTCACGCGGTCCATGTCTCGCTGATCCTGCTCATCATGGTCAATGTGGCGGCCGTGGTGATGGAAAGCGTGCCGGCCATCCGCGACGAGTTCGGCGGCGTCTTCATCGCCATCGAGATCGTCAGCGGCGTGGTGTTCACCCTCGAATATGCGCTGCGGCTGTGGTGCGCCCCCGAATTTCCGCCCTGGTACGGCCTCAAGGCCTGGCGGGCGCGACTGCGTTGGGTCGTCCAGCCCCAATCGCTCATCGACCTCATCGCGATCGTGCCGTTCTACGCGGCCTATTGGGATGTGGGCGGTCTCAGGGCCCTTCTGCTGCTGCGGCTCTTTCGCTTCTTCAAGCTCGCGCGCTATTCCCCGGGCCTCACGAGCCTCATGGACGCCATCTACGTGGAGCGGCGCGCGCTCATTGCCTGCGCGGTCATTCTCATGGGCGCCGTGCTCATCGCGGCATCCGCCATGAACCTCGTCGAGCGTGACGTGCAGCCCGACAAGTTCGGCACCATTCCGGAAGCCATGTACTGGGCCATCGTGACCCTGACGACGGTGGGCTACGGCGACGTCGTGCCGGTCACCGGCCTCGGCCGCGTCATCGCGGGCGTGACGGCGGTCGCGGGGCTCGTCATGCTGGCGCTGCCGGTCGGCATCATCGCCAGCGCGTTCGCGCGCGAGATCCACCGGCGCGATTTCGTCGTGACCTGGAGCATGGTGGCGCGCGTGCCGCTTTTCGCCGATCTCGACGCGACCGAGATCGCCTCCGTGCTGCGCAGCCTGCGCTCGCAAAGCTGCGCCCCGGGCGAGATCATCGTGCGCAAGGGCGACGTGGCCCATTCCATGTATCTGATCGCCTCGGGCGACGTGGAAGTGCTGCTGCCGAACGATTCACTGCGTCTGGCCGCCGGCGATTTCTTCGGCGAGGCCTCGATCCTTCATCGCCGGCGTCGCAGCGTGACCGTGAAGGCCGCGACCCCCTGCCGGCTTCTCGTGCTCGACGCGGACGACCTGCACGAATTGATGGATGCCAACCCGGCGATGGCGACGCATATTCACGACGTGATGCGCGCAAGGGGCGAGGAGCGCGCCGTCTGATCTCAATCGTGATCCGGGTGCTGGCGCGATTTCCAGGTCGCCATCTCGTCCGGTGTCGCTTCGTCCTCCGTGCGCACGCCCGGGAGGGTATGAAGAATACGGAAGGCCGGAAGCTTGCTCTCGACGCCCCAACTGGTCTCGGGCGTGATCCGCGACGGATCGTCGAGGCTGCCGATCGACACGGAAATGCGGTCGTTGGCGACGTAGCGAAAGGTGAGGGGCGTCCCGCAATCGCGGCAGAATCCGCGCTCCACCGCCTCCGAACTCTTGAACACGCCAGGCTCTCCGTGCGTCCAGACGAGATCCGCGTTGGGGACACCGGTGAGGGGCGCGAAGTAATTGCCGAACGCCTTCTGGCACATGCGGCAATGGCAGATGCTGGCACCCGTCGGCTCGGATTTCAGCGCATAGCGAACGGCGCCGCATTGGCAGCCGCCGGTGATGGGTTGGTCGCCATTCTTCTGCGGCATGAGCGTCGTCTTCCATTTGGTGTGCGACGGTTCAGAATAAACTGCCATTCAGGCTCACGCAAACATCACCCGGCGCTTGCGGAACTGAAGACCGAACCGAAATCTTGTTCTTTTGGGCGGGGGCTTCGCAGGGAGACACGCCATGAAGCCCGTACTTGCAATCGTCGCAATGACGGCAGGCTGGCTGCTCGCCGGCGCGGTCCTGATGCCGGCAAGCGCGATGCCTTTCAGTCCAGCCTCCCGGTTGACGGAAGAACCTATCGCCGTTCCCGCCCGCTGGGTTTGCGATCGGATCGGCAACTGCGTCTGGCGTGGCCCCGGCAGGCGGACCTTGTATTATGGACCCGCCAACTGGCGCCATTGCGATTACCGTTGGCGGACCGGCCGTCGCGGACCCTATCGCGAACGGCTGTGCTGGTAGGTCGCCCCAACGAAAAAAAGCCCGGCACTTAAGGCCGGGCTTTGAAGAGGCTCTGAAGGGTTGGGTCTTAAGCCGCCATTGCCTTCTTGAGGTTCTCGTCGATCTTGTCGAGGAAGCCGGTGGTCGAGAGCCATTTCTGTTCGGAGCCGACCAGTAGGGCGAGGTCCTTCGTCATGAAGCCGGCCTCCACCGTATCGACGCAGACCTTCTCGAGGGTGTTGGCGAAGCGCGCCAGGTCGGCATTGTTGTCGAGCTTGGCGCGATGGGCGAGGCCGCGGGTCCAGGCATAGATCGACGCGATGGAGTTGGTCGAGGTTTCCTTGCCCTTCTGGTGCTCGCGGTAATGGCGCGTCACGGTGCCGTGGGCGGCTTCCGCCTCCACGGTCTTGCCGTCCGGCGTCATCAGCACGGAGGTCATCAGGCCGAGCGATCCGAAGCCTTGCGCGACGGTGTCCGATTGCACGTCGCCGTCGTAGTTCTTGCACGCCCACACATAGCCGCCCGACCATTTGAGCGCCGAGGCCACCATGTCGTCGATGAGGCGGTGCTCGTAGGTGATGCCGGCGGCGACGAACTTGTCCTTGAACTCCTCGTCGTAGATCTCCTGGAAGATATCCTTGAAGCGGCCGTCATAGACCTTGAGGATGGTGTTCTTCGTGGAGAGATAGACCGGATACTTGCGGTTCAGGCCGTAATTCAGCGAGGCGCGCGCGAAGTCGCGGATCGAATCGTCGAGGTTGTACATCCCCATGGCGACGCCCGCCTCGGGGAACTGGAACACTTCCTTCTCGATGACGGTGCCATCCTTGCCTTCGAACTTCATGGTCAGGCGGCCGGGGCCCGGCACCTTGAAATCGGTGGCCTTGTACTGGTCGCCGAAGGCATGGCGGCCGACGATGATCGGCTGCGTCCAGCCGGGTACGAGGCGCGGCACGTTCTTGCAGATGATCGGCTCGCGGAAAATCACGCCGCCGAGGATGTTGCGGATCGTGCCGTTGGGCGACTTCCACATCTGCTTGAGGTTGAACTCCTTCACCCGGTCCTCGTCGGGGGTGATGGTCGCGCATTTCACGCCGACGCCGTATTTCTTGATCGCTTCCGCGGCGTCGATCGTCACCTGATCGCCGGTCGCATCGCGATTTTCGACGCCGAGGTCGTAATATTTCAGATCGATGTCGAGATAGGGATGGATCAGCTTCTCTTTGATGAAGTGCCAGATGATGCGGGTCATCTCGTCGCCGTCGAGTTCGACGACCGGATTGGCAACCTTGATCTTCGCCATGATCTTACCTTGAGTTTGAAAAGGTTCGAACCCGCCGAACGGCGGATTGCATGGGGCGGGCTATAGCGCGGCTCTGCCTTTGGGGGAAGCGGTCTCGCGTGAAGAATCGCGCCCGGCGAATTCCCGCGAGGGAAGCCCTGAAGGCCCTAGTCGAAAAATCCGGAGAGCCAGCGGGTGAGGGGCCAAAGATCGCCGAGGACCAGCAACAAAAACGCCAGCGTCACGAAACACAGGAGGGCGAGCAGCATCGAGGGCTGCCGCGAGCGGGGGTGGCTCGGTCCTATTCTGTCTCGCCATTGCTGGGGCACGGCCACGAACTCCTGAAGCGTGGCTGTCTAACGTAATTTCATAACAAGACAATAGGCGCCCGCGACTTTTCCGTCGCCCGCACGGAGGTGCCTTTTCGAGATGCCTTTGCGTCATGCAGACGATCATTCACGACGGCCAAGCAAGCGCTTGTGTTCGCAAGGCATGAGCTTCCGACGAGGGCAGATCGGTGCGCTAGCTCGGCTGTATCGTGCGCCAACGCACCGCCGCGAATTCTGGCTTGTTCTGATATCGGCCGGCACGGACGTTCCGTCAGAGGCGGAACCTCTCTATGTGTAATAGTATTATGTTGAGCTGGCGCCATTGCCAGCTGATCCATCAGGGACCTGAAATGCGCGTAGCTCTTATTCTGGGGGCGTCGGCCCTCATCCTCGCCGGCTGCCAGACCGCCGAACAATCCATGGCCAATGCCGAATCCGTCTGTCTGGAAACCGGCCTGAAGCCGGGGACCGCAGCCTATGCCCGCTGCAGGAATGCAGGCTATCGCCACAACGTGGCGCAATCCAACGCAGCGGCGAACCAGGCGGCGGCCGGCGCCGCCGTGGGGGTCATCGGCGGCGCCGCCATCGGCGCGGCGGCGGCCCGTCCGTCCTATTATTGCGGCTGGGGCTGCTGGTAGCGGCACGTCTCGCCATAAAGGGGCCTTCCCGAAGAGAGTTCGCGAGGCCCCTTTTTGCTGTTTTGATCAAGACGATTGGCCGAAAGGGCGTGCGGGCGTAAAGGACACCCGCACCGTCGCCATTGCAGCACCTTCCGTCAGTCCTCCATGCACAAGCCCGTCATCATCCTCGTCGAACCGCAGCTGGCCGAAAACATCGGCATGGTGGCGCGGGCCATGGCGAATTTCGGCCTGAGCGAGCTGCGTCTGGTTTCGCCGCGCAACGGCTGGCCCAAGAAGGGTGCGCATTCGGCAGCCTCCGGCGCGACGCACGTTCTCGAACACGCCCGGCTTTTCGAGACGGCCCGCGAGGCCATCGCCGACCTGCATTACGTCTTCGCCACCACCGCCCGGGAGCGCGGGCAGATGAAGCGGGTTTTCGGGCCGGAGGCGGCCATGGCGGACGCCAGAGGAAGGCTTGAAGAAGGGCAGGGCGTCGGCATCCTGTTCGGCCGCGAGCGGACCGGTCTGGAGAACGACGAGGTCTCGCTGGCCGACGCCATCATCACCTTCCCGGTCGATGCGCAATTCTCGTCGCTCAACCTCGCCCAGGCGGTGCTGCTGGTGGCCTATGAATGGCAGAAGCAGGAGAACCGGCCGCTGCCCTTCGGCGGCGAGCGACGCTCCCCGCCGGCGCCGCGCCATATGGTGGTTTCGTTCTTCGACTATCTCGAGGCGGAGCTCGAGGCGGTGAATTTCTACCCGCCCGACAAGCAGCCGATCATGGCCCGCAACATGCGGGACGTTTTTCATCGTCTCGAGTTAACCGAGCAAGACGTCCGAACCCTCCGGGGGGCGATTCGCGCCCTTGCGGAAGGAAGGCGATTGAGAAAACCTTAAAGAACTCCAGGTTACAGGAAAGAAGCGCGTTCCTGCGCTTTGCTTTTTTCGACTCGAGAACATTATGCGCGGCTCGCTCATCGCCCTTTGTCTTGGCTCGTGTCTGGCTGCCGGGACGGCCCATGCGGCCTCGCCGCCGCAACAGCCGGAGAGCGGCCCAGGCGGGTCGGACTACAAAGTAACGGCCGTGACGAAACGGGGCATCGGCACGGCGAGCGCCGGCACCTTCGTGTTCCATGCCGCCGGCGACGCGGAAAAGCCGCGACCCGTGGTGGTGTTCCTTCATTCCTGGGGCGCGGTGAACCCCGCGCTCTACGGTGGCTGGATCGAGCATCTGGCGCGCAAGGGAAATCTCGTCCTGTATCCGCGCTTTCAGGAGGTGAACCGGTCGCGTCCGGCCGACGCGTCGGCCCTCGCGGCAAACCTCATCAAGACCTCGCTCGAGGCCCTCGCGGATGACCCGCAGGCAAAGCCCGACACCACGCGGGTCGCGTTCATCGGGCACCTGGCGGGCGTCCCCGTTGCGCTCAACCTTGCCGCCGGTGCCGAAACCTACGGCATTCCGGCGCCGAAGCTGGTCTTCGGCCTGATGCCCGGCGGGATCGTCACGAACGAGAAGGAGAGGGGCATCCTGCTGCAGGACCTCTCCACCATCCCGGCCGACACGCTGTTGATCACCATGAGCGGCGATCGCGACCACCTTCCGGGCGACCGTGCCTCCCGGAAGATCCTCGCCGATGCGAGCGCGGTGCCGGCAAGCCGCAAGCTTTTCATGCGGGCCGGGTCCGACGACCACGGCTATCCGGCCCTGACGGCGACGCTCACATCGCCCGGCTCGCCGAAGGCCGATTACGACATCACGGCCATCAAGCTGCCGCCGGATCCGCCAAAGGACCCGAAGGTGCGCAACACATGGCGCTGGACCGCCGACATGTCGCTGTCGGGCCAACAGACCATCCTGACCCAGCAGCTCGGCACGAACGGCATCGATACGCTCGATTATCTGGCGTTCTGGAAGACCTTCGACATGGCGGCGGATGCGGCCTTCTCAGGGCGGGACGCCGCCTTCCTGCGCCGCGATCCGAAATTCGTCGACATGGGTTCGTGGAGCGATGGCTGGCCGGTCCGCCGCCTCTCGGCCGACATGCCGAAGGTGGAAGGACAGGACGAGAAACCGGAACGCGGACCGCGGCGGCGCCTCAATTTCGCGCCGACCGACACCAAGCAGACCTTGTCGCAGAACGTGAATCCCCGGTCGTAGAGCCGGATTGTTGGTTGGGGCGTATCTCCATGCTGGTCGATCTTCTTGCCGGAACTGCCTATAACCCCGTTCTCATGCCGTCCCCCGTTCCCACCATCCTGGTGTTCGATTCCGGCCTCGGCGGGCTCAGCGTCTTTTCGGAAGTGCTGAAAGCCCGGCCCGATGCGCGCTTCGTCTACGCCGCCGACGATGCCGCCTTCCCGTATGGCCGGCTCTCCGAGGGCGCGCTGGTGGCGCGGGTGCTGGAGGTCATGGAAAGGCTCGTCGCCATCCATGAGCCCAAGCTGGTGGTGATCGCCTGCAACACCGCCTCCACCCTCGTCCTGCCGCGCCTGCGAGAGCGTTTCCGCATCCCGTTCGTCGGGACGGTCCCGGCGATCAAGCCCGCGGCGCTGCTCTCGAAGACCGGACGGATCACCGTGCTGGCGACCCCCGGGACGGTCGCGCGGGACTACACCCGCGACCTGATCGAAACCTACGCGGCCGGCTGCAAGGTCACCCTCGTGGGCTCGAGCCAGCTTGCGGGCTATGCCGAGGCCGAACTGGCCGGCGATCCGGTCTCCGACGACGCCCTCAGGGCCGAGCTTGCGCCGTGTTTCGTGGAGGATTCGGCGGGACGCACCGACGTGGTGGCGCTCGCCTGCACCCATTACCCGCTCCTTCTCCCGAGGCTCAAGGCGCTCGCCCCATGGCCGGTAACCTTTGTCGATCCCGCGCCTGCCATCGCGCGGCGCGTCGTGCAGCTTCTCGGCGGGCCGGTGGTCGGCCATGAGGCCGGAGACGACGAGGCGGTGGCGGTGTTCACCGATGGAGGCGGCATGAACGCGAAGCTGCGCCGCGCCTTGATGGAAATCGGCCTGCCGCAGATCGGCGTCGAGGGGATGCCGTTGCGGGACTAGGCGGAGTGCTCTCGCGCGGGACCGCACTTTCCGTTCCCCCTTGCGGGAGGGTTAGGGTGGGGGTCGCAAAGACAGCACGCGTCGCGCTTTTTGTGTACGAGTCGCGCCGAAGCCCCCGGAGCCCACCCAGTCGGTCGACCCCCACCTCCAACTCCTCCCCGCAAGGGGGAGGAGAGCACGCCGGCGTCCTGACTGGCTGGCGGCCTTCTCCGATTGACTTTTCGCCCCGATCCCCCTAAAGCCCACCCATTCGCGCGGTCCTTGGGCCGCGTGACTTGTTTTACGCACCCGTGGCTCGGCTTTGGTCGGCCTGTCGTCTCCGAGAGGGGAAGAGGAGGGCGCGTTCCTCAAAAACCGTTCGCTTACACAAGAGGAACAGCGATGTCGAAGCGCATTCAGGCCAAGCATAAGCTTGACCGCCGCATGGGTCAGAATATCTGGGGTCGCCCGAAGAGCCCCGTCAATCGTCGTGAATACGGCCCCGGCCAGCATGGCCAGCGCCGCAAAGGCAAGATGTCCGACTTCGGCACGCAGCTGCGCGCCAAGCAGAAGCTCAAGGGCTACTACGCCAACATCACCGAAAAGCAGTTCCGTCGCTATTACGCCGAAGCGATCCGCCTCAAGGGCGACTCGAGCGAGAACCTTGTCGGCCTGCTCGAGCGTCGTCTCGATGCGGTCGTCTACCGCTCGAAATTCGTCGCGACCCCGTTCGCCGCGCGTCAGTTCGTCAACCACGGTCACATCCGGGTCAACGGTCGCCGCGTCAACATCCCGAGCTACCTCGTGAAGCCCGGCGATGTGATCGAGGTCAAGGAGAAGTCGAAGCAGCTCGAAGTCGTCATCGTTGCGAGCCAGCTCGCCGAGCGCGACGTTCCCGACTACATCGAGGTCGATCATTCCAAGATGACGGCCCGCGTCACGCGCATCCCGACCCTGTCGGAAGTGCCGTATCCGGTCCAGATGGAACCGAACCTCGTGATCGAGTTCTATTCGCGCTGATCGGGGCGAATTACCAAGTTTGGAAAAGGCCGCCTTCGGGCGGCCTTTTTTGTTGTCTGCGCCGCCGGGGCTGGAACGCAGCCCGATGCCGACGAGGCGCGGTGACCCGCGCCTAAAATCATTCAACAAATTGGTTGAATGTCAGTGACGACCCGCGTATATTCAACCTCATGGTTGAATTACATGCACCCCAGTTGAATTCCATCTTTCACGCTCTCGGCGACGCCACGCGCCGGAGCATGCTGCACGAACTCGCCGGCGGCGAGCGCACGATCGGCCAGCTTGCGGAGCCTTTCGCCATCTCACTTGCCGCCGCCTCCAAGCACATCAAGGCGCTCGAGAATGCAGGCCTGATCCGTCGGGAGGTGCGCGGCCGCACGCATGTCTGCCGCCTCGAGCCCGGCCCGCTCGCCAGCGCCCACCACTGGCTCAGCTTCTACGAAAGCTTCTGGACCGACCGTCTCGATGTTCTCGAACGCCTCCTCCGCAGGGAGGACCAGCGCAAATCCCCCACCCCCAAAGGAGACGACCCATGACAGACCTTGCGACCCTGGACGCCTATGGTGTGTTGACCGAGCCTGCCACGCTGAAGATCCAGCGCCTTCTGCCCGGCCCCATCGAACGGGTCTGGGCCTATCTCACGGAGAGCGACCTTCGCCGCCAGTGGCTGGCCGCCGGTCAGATGGAGATGAAGGTGGGCGCGCCGGTCGAGTTGGTCTGGCGCAACGACGAGCTGACCGATCCGCCGGGCCAGCGCCCACCCGGATTTCCGGAGGAACACCGGATGCAGAGCACGATCACCGAGCTCGATCCGCCGAACAAGCTCGCGATCACCTGGGGAACGACCGGTGGCGTGTCGTTCGAACTCAAGCCGGAGGGCAATGACGTGCTGTTGACCTTGATCCACCGCCGCGTCCCCGACCGCGGGACCCTGCTGAATGTCAGCGCCGGTTGGCACATGCACCTCGACATCCTCGCCGCCTGCATTGCGGGGACGGCGCCGGCGGCGGGAACATTCTGGGACGGCTGGAGCCGCCTGAAGGCGGAATATGACGAGCGGCTGCCGGCCTGAGGAAGTGGTCCCCGGCCGACCGGGTGCCCAAACAAAAAAGGCCGCCCAACCGGGCGGCCTTTCGCGTCTGATCCCGGCTTACTGCGCTTGCGGCGCCGGTGCTTTCTGGCCCTGCCTCATCATGCCGTGTCCACGATGCTCGCCGCCGCGACGCGCGTGATGGTCTCGCATGCCGGAGGCCGGCCGCATGAGGATCGGCAGGAGGCGCTTCTGGCGGTCGTCGAGCGACGCCCACAGCGGCTTCATCGCCGAGGACAGGCCGGTTGCATTGGCGGCGGCCTTGGTGGTCCAATCCGCACGCTGCTCGAGGCGCTGCATGAAATCCATGCGCTCAGTGGCGGGGCCGCGCTCGCGACGTTGCTCCATGCGGTCGGCGCGGTTGGCCGAATTGGCGCGCAGCGCCTGTTCGACCGGCGTCCAGAGCTTCTGCTGCTCCGGTGTGAGCTTGAGGCCGGCCTGGATCGCGGCGATGCGCGCGTCGGTCAGGGAGTCGAAATCGGCGCGCGTCATCGGCGCGCGGTCGCGCATTCCGCCGGGGCCTCCCTGGGGCGGAGGAGCCGGTTGGGCATAGGCCACCGTCCCGGCGATCATCAGAGCCGTAGCGGCCGAAACGAGAGCGAAAGTCTTCATGCGATACTCCTCCTGCAAACCGCCCAATCGATCCGGCGGTGACGTCTCAACATGACGCCAACCTGCTCTCGGACAGGTGACCACAGCATGAATTATTGTCCATGTTCCGGTTCAGGAGAGCTGCTTCAGGAAACCCGCGAAGCGCATCAGGCCCTCCGGCCACGGGCCGTGGCCGCTATCCGTGTTGAGATGCCCCGCATCTCCCGCATCGACGAGGGCCGAACCCCACGCATAGGAAATATCCTCGGCCTTGTCGTAATCGCAATGGGGATCCGTGCGGCTGGCCACCAGGACCGACGGGAAGGGCAGCGGGTCGCGGGGGATCGGAGYGAAGTCCCGGTCGATGGCGGGTTCGAAACCGGGCCGTTCCACATCCGGCATCCCGACCAGGAACGCGCCCCGGACCTTGTCGTCGAGAAGGTGGGGCGCCGCCGCCGCCACCGCGATGACGCCAAGGCTATGGCCCACCAGCACGACGGGCTTTTCCGCCTGCGCGACGGCCTCGACGATGCGGGCGACCCAATCCGCCTTCTGGGGATTGTGCCAATCGTCCTGCTCGACGCGGCGGGCGGTCGAGAGCTGGCGTTCCCATCGGCTCTGCCAATGGTGCTCGCCCGAATTGGTGTGGCCGGGGACGATGAGGATGTCGCAATCGGAGGTTTTCATGACCGGGAGGTAACCGTCCGGAGCCTCCCGTTCAAGACCGTCATGCGCTGCGTTTCATTCCCGCATTTTCCGCCACACGCAGCGCCGCTTCGCGCTCGGCGATGTAATCGCGGGTCAACGGAACCGTGTCGTTGCGTTTCGCGAGCTGGATCTGGAACACGACCGCGTCCTGGAAACGGAACGCCGATTCCGACATGGCGAGGTAGCATTCCCACAGGCGGCAGAACCGCTCGTCATAGAGGCGCTTGACCTCCTCCCGATTGGCCATGAACCGCTCGCGCCATTTTTCCAGCGTCATCGCGTAATGCAGGCGCAGGATCTCCACGTCGGTGACGATCAATCCCGAGCGCTCGATCGCCGGCATGATCTCGGACAGGATCGGCAGATGGCCGCCGGGGAAGATGTAGCGCTCGATCCACGGATTGGTGGGGTAGGGCGTTCCGGTGCGGCCGATCGTGTGGAGCAGCATGACGCCGTCGTCTTCCAGCAGCCGGTGGCAGGCGCTGAAATAGGTGTCGTAGGAGGCCGGGCCCACGTGCTCGAACATGCCGACCGAGACGATCCGGTCGAAGGTGCCGGTCGTGGCGCGGTAATCCTCGAGTTCGAACCGGACCCGCTCCGGCACCCCCGCGGTCGCTGCGCGCTTGCGCGAGAGTTCGAGCTGCTCCTCCGACAGGGTGATCCCGCGAACATAGCCGGCCCCGGCGGCCTGTCCGAGATAAAGGCCGAGACCTCCCCAGCCAGAGCCGATATCGAGAACCCGCTGGCCGGGATCCAGCAGGAGCTTCGCGGCGATATGCCGTTTCTTCGCCAACTGCGCCTCTTCGAGAGTCGCGTCCGGGTGGTCGAAATAGGCGCAGGAATATTGCCGGTCGCTGTCGAGGAAGAGGGCGTAGAGGCGCCCGTCGAGGTCGTAATGGTGGGCGACGTTCCGCCTGGAGCGTTTCGCGTCGTTCTCGCTGCGCCTTTGCATCAGGGTTCGGATGCGCCGCAGTCGGCGGAGCGGCAACCGCCCCAGATCCCCCTTGGTCTCCTGAAGAATCAGTTCAAGAAACTCGAAGAAACTGCCGGATTCAATGACGAGTCGCCCTTCGACAAACAGCTCGCCGAGTTTCAGTTCCGGGTGGAGACAGAGGGCAAGCTGCGCGGCCGCGTCGGTAAACCGGAAGGTGACCCGTGGTTCACCGCCGTCGCCGAAGGTAAATTCCTGGCCTCCGGCGGTGATCATCTTCAGGGTCCCGCTGCGGACGGCGCGGGTGAAGGCGGTCGTCAGTAGTTTCTCGGACAGCATGGCAATCCCCGGATCGCTGGTCTCCGACCGGGAGGATTGTCACGCTTTTTAAGAAATATTCCAGCCCCTCTACGGCTCAGCTTGCGCCGAAGACCCGGCGGAAGATCGTGTCGACATGCTTGAAATGGTAGCCGAGGTCGAAGCAGGCCTCGATTTCGGCTGCCGGAAGATACCGGGTGACGTCTACGTCGGCCTTCAGCAGGGTCAGGAAATCGCCTTCGCCGCGCCAGACCGGCATGGCGTTGCGCTGGACCAGCCGATAGGCGTCCTCGCGGGATGCGCCCTTCTGCGTCAGGGCGAGGAGCACCCGCTGCGAATGAACCAGGCCCCCGAGGCGGTCGAGGTTCTTCTGCATGTTCTCCGGATATACCAGGAGCTTGTCGACGACGTTGGTGAGGCGCGCCAGAGCGAAATCGAGCGTCACGGTGGCGTCCGGCCCGATCATCCGCTCGACCGACGAGTGCGAAATGTCCCGCTCGTGCCACAGGGCGACGTTCTCCATGGCCGGCATGGCATAGGCGCGAACCATGCGCGCAAGTCCGGTCAAGTTTTCCGTCAGCACGGGGTTCCGCTTGTGGGGCATGGCCGACGAGCCCTTCTGGCCCGCCGAGAAGAACTCCTCGGCCTCCAGCACTTCGCTGCGCTGAAGATGGCGGATCTCGGTCGCCAGACGCTCGATGGACGAGGCGACGACACCCAGCGTTGCGAAATACATCGCATGGCGGTCGCGGGGGATGACCTGGGTGGAAACCGGCTCCACCGACAGCCCCATCTGCTCGGCGACGTATTCCTCCACGCTGGGGTCGATATTGGCGAAGGTCCCGACCGCGCCGGAGATCGCGCAGGTGGCGATCTCGCGCTGCGCCTCGATGAGGCGGAGCTTGCAGCGCTCGAATTCCGCATAGGCCAGCGCCAGCTTGACGCCGAAGGTGGTGGGCTCGGCGTGGATGCCGTGCGAGCGGCCGATGGTGGGGGTCATCTTGTGTTCGAAGGCCCGGCGCTTCAACGCCGCCAGCAGCTTGTCCACGTCGTCGATGAGGAGGTCGCTCGCCAGCTTGAGCTGCACGTTGAAGCAGGTGTCGAGCACGTCCGAGGAGGTCATCCCCTGGTGGACGAACCGCGCCTCGGGGCCGACGATTTCGGAGAGATGCGTCAGGAAGGCGATGACGTCATGCTTCACCTCGCGCTCGATCTCGTCGATGCGATCGACATCGAAGGTCGCCTTGGAGCCTTTTTCCCACACCAGGTCGGCCGCTTCCCTCGGCACCACGCCGAGATCCGCCAGTGCCGTGGTCGCATGGGCCTCGATCTCGAACCAGATGCGGAACTTGGTCTCCGGGGACCAGATGGCGACCATTTCCGGGCGGCTGTAACGGGGGATCATGAGAGCACACTTCCACGTGAGGGATATGCCCCGCGCGGTAGCATGCCGGGCCTGCGATCTCAACGCGCGTTTGTGGCCGCGTTCCGAATCGCCGCGATGTTTCGGGCGTAGCCGGCGTCACCGTCCTTGAACACCGCCGAGCCCGCCACGAGCACGTTGGCGCCGGCTTCGGCCACCAGCGGAGCGGTCTCCGGCGTCACGCCGCCGTCGATCTCGATGTCGATGTCGCGGTCGCCGACCATGGCCCTGATCCGGCGCAGCTTGGCGCATACGGAGGGAATGAAGGCCTGGCCGCCGAAGCCGGGATTGACGGTCATCAGGAGGATCAGGTCGAGATCGTCCAGCACCGGCTCGATGGCCGCCTCGTGGGTGCCGGGATTGAGCACGATGCCGGCTTTCTTGCCGAGCCTGCGGATGGTCTGCAGCGAGCGATGCAGATGCGGACCCGCTTCCGCGTGAATGCTGATGATATCCGCGCCTGCCTTCGCGAAGGCTTCGAGATAGGGGTCGACCGGCGCGATCATCAGGTGCACGTCGAAGGGCTTGGGCGAATGCGGCCGGATCGCCTTCACGATGTCGGGGCCCATGGTGATGTTGGGCACGAAATGGCCGTCCATTACGTCGATATGGATCCAGTCGCCGCCCGCCTTGTCGATGGCGCGGACTTCCTCGCCGAGCCGGGCGAAATCGGCGGACAGGATCGACGGAGCGATGAGCAGCGGGCGTGTCATGGCGCGCCGGTAGCACGCGGGCCGCTCTGCCGCAACATCCGTCATTTTGGAACCCGCGCCACGGCCCGTCGAACCGGAATAAACGGCGGGTGGACGGCGTGTCCCGATCGGCGGTAGAAGCGGCATTGCGGAAGGCTCGATCCTTCCCCGTTTCCCGGCTCGCGGGGGACGTCAAGCGGGGCAGAATTATCATGCGTAAAGACGTGATCGTGTTGGGCGCCGGTATCGTCGGCGTGTCGGTGGCTGTGCATTTGCAGCAGCGTGGACGCTCGGTGCTTCTCGTGGACCGGCGCGGGCCGGGGGAGGAAACCTCCTACGGCAATGCCGGGCTGATCCAGCGCGAGGGTGTCTATCCCTACGGTTTCCCGCACGATTTCGGCGCTCTTCTGCGCTACGCGACGAACCGTACCATCGATGCGCATTACCACCTGGCGGCGCTGCCGAAGCTGGCGCCGTTCCTCTTTCGCTACTGGATGCATTCCCGGCCCGAGGAGCACCGGGCCATCGCCCGGCTCTATGCCCCGCTCATCGAGCATAGCGTGGTGGAGCATGCGGCGCTCGCGGACGCCGCCGGCGCCACCGATCTGATCCGCCCGACCGGCTGGATGAAGGTCTTCCGCAGCCAGAAGGTAATGGACGCGCAGCTTCTCGACGTCGAAGCGACGAAGCGCGATTTCGGGGTCAATTTCGAAGCCTTCGACGGTCCGGGCGTTGTCGCCCGCGAACCCCATCTGCGAGGCGATTTCAAGGGCGGCATCCATTGGACCGACCCGGCGGCGATCTACGATCCCTATGAGCTGACAATGGCTTACGTGCGGTTGTTCGAGAAGCTCGGCGGGGAATTGGCCGAGGGCGATGCCCGCTCGCTCGAAGAGAAGCCGGATGGCTGGAGCGTGACGACCAAAGCCGGCGCGATGGAGGCCCGGGACGTGGTCGTGGCGCTCGGACCCTGGGCGGACCTCGTCACCAAGCGCCTTGGCTACCGCCTGCCGCTCGCGGTCAAGCGCGGCTATCACATGCATTACAAGCCGGAAGGCAATGCGGTTCTCAATCGCCCGACGCTCGATTTCGAGCGCGGCTATTTTCTGGCGCCGATGGCGAAGGGCATCCGTCTCACGACGGGCGCCGAATTCGCCGACCGGGACGCACCGAAAACTCCCGTGCAGCTCCAGCGCGCGGAACCGATCGCCAAGGCCTTCTTCCCGCTCGGCGAGCGCGTCGATCCTGAACCCTGGATGGGCATGCGCCCCTGCACCCCCGACATGATGCCGATCATCGGCAAGGCCCACCGCCACAAGAACCTCTGGTTCAGCTTCGGCCATGCCCATCACGGCATGACTCTCGGCCCCATCACCGGCCGTCTCGTCGCCGAAATGGTGACGGGCGAGACGCCCGTGATTGATCCGAAGCCCTACGGGCCGGAGAGGTTTTGAGGCGGGATAGAGGGTGAAGGGGTTAAGGCGTTAAAGGGTTAAAGGGTTAAAGGGCTAAAGGTTTAAAGGGGTGAAAGGTGAAACGTGAACGGTGTGCCGAAACCCGATCATTTCACCTTGTTCACCCTTTCACTCTTTCACTATTCTTCACCCTTCACCTCGTCCCAAATCGATCCCGCCACGACGGCAACGCGTCCGGATAGGAAAGCGCCGTGGCCTCGTAGACCCCGCGCGCGATGGCGCGTGCGACGCAATCGGCCGCAAGGGCGGTGATCTCGGTGAAATCCGCATCGTCCTGAAGCGGGCGTCGGCCGGTCGATGCGGCGAACAGCGTGTCGCCGTCGTAGAGCGCATGGGCGAAGCGCAGGGCGCGTGCGAATCCACCGTGACACGAGACCGCGAGCCGCTTGGCCTGCGCTTTCGTGAGCTGCGCGTCGGTGGCCAGGAGCGCGATGGTGGTGGAGGGCTGGCGGCCGCCCTTCCACGCAAGCTCGCGCATCTCGGAAGTCACGCGGTCCGGATGCCCCAGGCCGCCGAACTCCTCGCCCTCCTCGAAGGCGGCCGCCCAGAAATGCGGGCCCTTGCCGATGATGGCCGACGAGATGCTGTTGACCACCACCAGTGCCCCGATCGAGTGGCCCGTGGATGTCATCGTGCTGGCGGAACCGAGGCCGCCTTTCAGGTTGACTGTGGTAGCCCCGAAGCCGCCGCCCGCCGTGCCGAGTTCGAAATCGGGCCCGGCCTTCCCGGCCGCCTCGAAACCGAGTTCGCGATAGGGCGGATAAAGGCCCCATTCCTTGTCGCCGCCATTGAGCAGGTCGAAGATTGCCGCCTGCGACACCAGCGGCACCAGGGCCGAGCCGACCGCGAAACCGATGCCCTGCCGCCGCAGACAGGCCTGCACACCGCTCGCCGCATCGAGGCCGAAGGCCGATCCGCCCGACAAAACGACCGCGTGGATGCAGGGAGCCATCTTGTCGGGTTCGAGAAGATCCGTCTCTCGCGTCGCCGGCGCACCGCCCATGACGGCGCAGGAGGCAACCGCAGGCTCGTCGAAGAGCGCGACCGTGACCCCGGATGCGAGCTTGGAATCGTGGGCGTTGCCGACGCGAAGGCCCGGAACGTCGGTGATGAGGTTGCGGCGGATGCTCATCCGTCGAGCAAACGGGAAAACGCGGCCGTTCACAAGCTGGCGAGAGCAGGGACCGGCGCCTTTCTTGTCCGGCGGGGACCGGATAGAAGGCCCCATGCTCACCGTTTCGCTTCCCGCCGCTGCCTTGGGCGGATTGATCAGCTTCCTCAGCCCCTGCGTGCTGCCGCTGGTCCCGCCCTATCTGTCGTTTCTCGCCGGCACCACCTTCGATCAGCTCAGTGCGGGCGAGGGGGCGGTGCGCCGCCGCGCCGTGATCGCCGCGCTGCTCTTCGTCGCCGGCTTCTCGACGGTCTTCGTGCTGCTGGGCGCTACCGCGTCGGCGCTGGGCCAGGTCGTGCGGCAATATCTCGATGTGCTGAGCACCGTCGCGGGCCTCGCCATCATCGTCATGGGCCTGCACTTCCTCGGCCTCTTCAAGGTCGGTTTTCTGTATCGCGAAGCGCGCGTGCAGGTGAACCGGCCGATCGGCATGTGGGGCGCCTATGTGATGGGGCTCGCCTTCGCGTTCGGCTGGACGCCGTGCATCGGTCCGGTGCTCGCCGCGATCCTGGCCGTCGCCGGGTCGGAATCCAGCGTCTCGCGGGGCGCGCTTCTGCTGGCGGCGTATTCGGCGGGCCTGGGCATTCCGTTCCTGCTCGCAGCCTTCACCATGAAGCCCATCACGGCGCTTCTGAAGCGCATGCGGTCCCGCTTCGACGCGATGGAGAAGGTCATGGGCGTCCTGCTCGTCCTGACCGGCATCGCCTTTCTGACCGGCTGGATCACCACGGCGTCGTTCTGGCTGCTGGAGACGTTCCCCGTGCTGGGTCGGCTGGGGTGACGACCCGGACAGTGTTGCGTCGGGCCGATGGCGTGCTATATTTGCGAACGAAGGGGGTGATACCGCTTCACGCTTCCGGTGAGGGACCGGGCTTCCGCCCAGCCCCTCTTCGCATTAGCCGATGATCAAGACCAGTTTGAATCCCCGGAACTTGATCCTCAGCCTCAGCTTCGGAAGTTTCATACGGTATCACCTCCTTTCGAACGWCCGGCTGGACCGGACGTATCATCCATACATCAATGGGAACAATGTTTCATATAGCGCCGCGCTTGCGACGTCGCGCTCTCCGCGGCGGTTCAGGCGATCCCCGCCGGAACCCAAAAAACCCGCCCGTCGCCGGGGCGCGTTATCCCTGACCGACATCGCTTTGCTGACCGGCTGGATCACCACGGCGTCGTTCTGGCTGCTGGATACGTTCCCCGTGCTGGGTCGGCTGGGACGACCACCCGGACAGTGTTGCGTCGGGCCGGTAGCGTGCTATATTTGCGAACGAAGGGGGTGATACCGCTTCACGCTTCCGGTGAGGGACCGGGCTTTCGCCCAGCCCCTCTGCTTGTTACCTGAAGATCAATATCAGCTCCCTGCCAAGGAACCTGATCACCAGGGTCAGCTTCGGAAGTTTCATCGGTATCACCTCCTTTCGAACGTCCGGCTGGGCCGGACCGATCATCCATACAACAATCTGAATATTGTTACATCGACGCTGCGCGCATGCGAGGCGGCGTTCGGCATGGCCTTGATTGACGCCAAAAGAGAATCCTCGCGTTAGTTCGGGCGAGCCACCGGCCGAGGCATGGGGCACCTCGGTTGACGGCCGGAACATAAAAAAACCCGCCCTGTCGCCAGGGCGGGTTTCTCAATCGCCGGCCGGAGCCGACAGATTACATGCCGAGCTCGTTGCCCGAGTAATCGATCTTGCCGTCGGCGCCCTTCTTCCAGACATACATGATGTAGTCCGGACGGGTGATATCGCCCTTCTTGTCGTAGGTGATATCGCCGATGACGGTCTTGAACGGCTTACCAGCCGTCATGACGGCCGCCATCTTCTTGCCGTCGGGGCCGCCAGCCTGCTTGGCTGCTTCGGCGAGGATCTGGGTCGCCGCGTAGCTGTAGAGGGTGTAGGCCTCGGGGTCGTAGTTCTTGGCCTTGAACTTGGCCACTGCGTCCTTCGCGTTCGGGTTCTTGCGCGGATCCGGCGAGAAGGTCATCAGCGTGCCTTCGGCGCCGGGGCCGGCGATCGAGACGAACTCGGCCGACACGATGCCGTCACCCGACATCATCGGGGCGTTGAGGCCCTGGTCGCGCATCTGGCGGATGATGAGGCCGGCTTCGGTGTGAAGACCGCCGAAATAGACCACGTCCACGCCCGACTGCTTCAGCTTCGATACGAGAGCCGAGTAGTCTTTCTCGCCCGGGTTGACGCCCTCATAGACGACTTCCTTGAGGCCCTTGGCGTTCATGGCTTTCATGGTCTCGTCGGCCAGGCCCTTGCCGTAGGGGGTCTTGTCGTGAACGACCGCGACCTTCTTGCCCTTGAACTTGTCGGAGAGGTAGGCGCCGGCGACGAGGCCCTGCTGGTCGTCGCGTCCGCAGGTGCGGAAGGTGTTCCACATCTTGCGTTCGGTGAATTGCGGGTTCGTCGAGGCCGGAGTGACCTGAACGATGCCGGCTTCTTCATAAACCTGGGAGGCGGGGATCGACACGCCGGAGTTGAAATGGCCAACCACCATCTTGACGCCTTCGGCTGCGAACTTGTTCGCGACCGACACGCCCTGCTTGGGGTCCGAGACGTCGTCGCCGACGACCACGACGAGCTTCTGGCCATTGATGCCGCCGGCGGCATTGATGTCCTCCACCGCCTRCTCGACGCCGTTCTTCAGCTGCGCGCCGAAAGCGGCGTTGGGTCCCGTGATGGGGCCGGCGACGCCGATCTTGATCTGCGCGTTGGCCGCGCCCGAAAAGGCGAGACCAAGACCGAGCGCAACGCCRGTCAACAGCATTCTTTTCATGAGGTACTCCTCTGGGTGTTTTTGTAAGCCCCCTCCAAGGGGGATAGGTTCGGCAAACCTCGGCTTGCCGGCCGGGTGACATCATGACGCTTTTTGCGCGGAAGTCACGCCGGAATTTCGTGCGCGTCGGGGGTAGGAAAACGGCCCGAAAGACCTTCGGAAAATCCGGCTATGTCCTTGTTTTAAGGCATCAAAAGACAGGCAAAGGCCTAGCTTCCCTTTGGCTGTCGCAGCGGCATGTCAACCCTTGGTCGGGACCGTCTTCGCGCGCCAGCTGAACGGGCCGGAGCGCTCGTAGAGCCACCGGTACTGGGTGGTCATCAAACGGGCCCGGTAATATCGGTAGCCGAGACTGCCGATGATCAGGAGCACGATGGCGTCGATGGCGTAGAACTGGACCGAGACGAGGGTGCCGCGGAACAGGGCGAAATGGATGAACCGCACGAAGCCTGCGAGGATCAGGAGATAGAGCACCAGGTTCCAGAACGGCCGCCAGGTGATGGCGATCGCGCGTCCCGTCATCCAGGCCGCCCAGCCGCCCATGACGACAGTGACGAGGAGGAACAGCCAGATGGACGGTTCTTCGTAGAGGATGCCTTGCATCAGTGGTGTCCTCCTTCGAGATAGGCGGCGCGGACCTGCGGATTCTCGAGCAGTTCCTTGCCGGTGCCGCTCATGGTGATGTTGCCCGTCACCATGACGTAGCCGCGATGGGCGAGACGCAGGGCGTGGTAGGCGTTCTGCTCGACGAGAAACACCGTCATGCCGTCCCGCTCGTTGAGCTCCTTGATGATCGTGAAGATCTGCTTGACGATCAGCGGCGCGAGGCCCAGCGACGGTTCGTCGAGAAGCAAAAGCTTCGGCCGGCTCATCAGCGCGCGGGCGATGGCGAGCATCTGCTGTTCGCCGCCCGAGAGCGTTCCGCCCCGCTGCTGCAGGCGTTCCTTCAGCCGTGGGAACAGGGTGCAGACCCGCTCCAGATCCTCGTTGAAATACGCCATCTTGTTGATCGAGGCCCCCATCTGGAGGTTCTCGAAAACGGTCATGCGCCCGAAGATGCGGCGGCCCTCCGGCGATTGCGCGATGGAGAGCTGCGCGATCTGATGCGTGGGCATTTGGGTGATGTCCCGCCCGGCGAACGTGATCGTGCCCTCGCGCGCCCGGGGATTGCCGAAGATCGTCATCATCAGGGTCGACTTGCCGGCGCCGTTGGCGCCGATCAGCGTGACGATCTCGCCCTCGTTGACGTCCATATCGACGCCCTTGAGCGCGATGATGTTGCCGTAGAAGGTTTTCACACCTCTGACGCTGAGGAGGGGTTTGCGCGCCGGTGCGGGCTGTATCCCCGCTGCGGCGGAGAATGGTGTTCCGGCCGTGCTCATGCGCCGATCTCCGATGCGACTTGTTCGACCTCTTCGTCGGCGACGCCCAGATAGGCGGCGATGACGCGCGGATCGTTGCGGATTTCGGAAGGCGTGCCGTCCGAGATCTTGGTTCCGTAATCGAGCACCACCACGTGGTCGGAAATTTCCATCACCACCGACATGTCGTGTTCGATGAGCACGATCGAGGTGGCGTGATCCTTCCGGATCGACAGAAGCAGGTTGTTGAGTTCGAGCGACTCGCGCGGGTTGAGGCCCGCCGCCGGCTCGTCGAGGCACAGCAGAAGCGGGTCGGTGCACATGGCGCGCGCGATCTCGAGACGCCGCTGCGCGCCGTAGGGGAGGTCGCCGGCCGGATCGTCCGCGCGGTCGGTGAGGTGGATCTTGTCGAGCCAGTATTTGGCCTTCTCGATCGCATCCTTCTCGGCCTTGCGGTATCCGCCGACGCCGAGCACGCCGAGGAACGTGAAGCCGGATGCGATCATCAGCGAGTTGTGCTGCGCCACCARCAGGTTCTCCAGAACGGTCATGCCCGAGAAGAGACGGATGTTCTGGAACGTGCGCGCCACCTTGGCCTTCCAGTTGATGCTGAAGCCGGGTAGGCGCTCCAGCAGCAACTCCGAGCCGTCGGGCTTGCGCAGCGCGATCATGCCTTCAGTCGGCTTGTAGAAGCCGGTGATGCAGTTGAAGACCGTGGTCTTGCCGGCGCCGTTCGGGCCGATGAGCGCGGTGATGTCGCCGCGCCCGGCCTGGAAGCTGAGGTCGTTGATCGCCACCAGCCCGCCGAAGCGCATGGTGAGGTGCTGAACGTCGAGAACGGGATCCTGAAGCCAGCGCATTAGCCGTGACCTTCTTTGACGTGGGCGCTCGAAATTGCTCTTCGCTCTTTCAGGAACACGGAGGGTTGTCGCTCGGAGATCAGGCCGCGGGGGCGCCACACCATCATCGCCACCATGCCCATGCCGAAGAGCAGCAGGCGATATTCGTTGGGATCGAACCCTTCGCCGAAGATCGCCGACAGGAAGCCGAGATTGCGCAGGACTTCGGGACCGCCGACCAGCACCACGGCGCCGATGGCGACGCCGATCTGCGAGCCCATGCCGCCCAGAACCACGATCGCCAGGATGATGGCCGATTCGAGGAAGTTGAAGCTCTCCGGCGAGACGAAGCCCTGACGGACCGCGAAGAACGAGCCGGCAAAGCCGCCGAACATGGCGCCGATGGCAAAGGCCGTCAGCTTCGTGTTGGTGGTGTTGATGCCGAGCGACCGGCAGGCGATCTCGTCCTCGCGCAACGCCTCCCAGGCGCGGCCGACCGGCAGCTTGCGCAGCCGCATGGTGACGAAGTTGGTCAGAAGCGCCAGCGCCAGGATCACGTAGTAGAGGAAGATCATCCTCTGCATGCCGTGATACTCGATGCCGAAGAAATCCGCGAAGCCGCCTTCGCCCGCGGAGAACGGCAGGCCGAAGAAGGTGGCGCGCGGGATCGACGAGATGCCGGCGCCGCCATTGGTCAGGTCCGTCCAGTTGATCAGGACGAGACGCACGATCTCACCGAAGGCGAGCGTCACGATGGCGAGATAGTCGCCGCGCAGGCGCAGCACCGGAAAGCCCAGGATGATGCCCCAGAACGCCGCGAGAATCCCGGCCAGCGGCAGGCAGATCCAGAAGGACAGGCCGAAGGTGGTCGACAACAGCGCGTACGAATAGGCGCCGACCGCGTAGAAGGCCACGTAACCCAGATCGAGCAGGCCCGCGAGACCCACCACGATGTTCAGTCCCCAGCCCAGCATCACGTAGGTGAGGATGAGGATGCCGAGATCGACCCAGTAGCGCGATTGATCGAGCCCGCCCTGGATCAGGTAGATGAGCAACGGAAACGTGAGGGCGATGCCGAGAAAGAAGGGGATTCCGAACCGCGAGACTTTTTGGAAAGCGTTCGGTTCGGCATGCACCGCTTCCGTCGCCTGGTGCGGGTCCGGCGTCGCCAGCCGATAGGCGCGCGTCGCCTCGAAGGCGTGCTGCAGCAGCCGGACGCCGAAGATGATGGCGACGAAGATCGCCACCAGGCCCCAGCGCGGCGTCAGGTAGATGTCGCCGCCGCTCTGGTCGGTCTTGAAGGCCAGGATCGGGATCGAAAGTCCGAACGCGATCGCGGCGGATTTCAGCGAATCCTTGAGGGCCGCCGCGAGGTCGAAACGAATCGGAGCGCCGGTATCGGCCGCCGCCGCCGTGGTGGAAGGAGCTGTCATGGCCTGGCCCCTTAAACTTTTTCGACTTCGGGCCGTCCGAGAATACCGGATGGCATGAAGATCAGCACGATGGCGAGGATCGAGAACGCCGCGACGTCCTTGTACTCGATGGAGAAATAGGCYGACCAGAAGGTCTCGATGAGCCCGATGATCAGGCCGCCCAGCACCGCGCCGGGCAGCGAGCCGATGCCGCCGAGAACCGCCGCCGTGAAGGCCTTCACGCCCGGCACGAAGCCGTCGTTGAAGCTCACGACGCCATAATAGAGCAGGTACATGGTGCCGGCGACCGCGGCGAGCGCCGCGCCGATCACGAAGGTCAGGGAGATCGTGCGGTCGACGTCGATGCCGAGAAGGGCCGCCATCTTGCGGTCCTGCTCGCAGGCGCGCTGCGCCCGTCCGAGCGACGTCTTCTGGACGAGGTACCAGAAGATCGCCAGCAGCACGGCGGTCGAGGCCATGATGACGACCTGCTTGTAGGACAGGGCGACGTTGTAGCCGCTTTCGCCCTGAAACAGCACGATGACCTCGCGCATCATCGGGGGGGTCGGCTTGTTGCGCGCACCCTGCGTCACCTGCACGAAGTTCGACAGGAAGATCGACACGCCGATGGCCGAGATCAGCGGTGCCAGGCGGAACGAGCCGCGCAGGGGCCGATAGGCGACCCGCTCGATCGCCCAGCCCCAGAGCGAGGTCAGGACCATGGCGATCACCAGCACGATGAGGAGCGCYAGCACGATCGACGACATGCCGAGCCAGGTGGTGAGGATGAGAAAGAAGATCAGCGCGATGAAGGCCGAGAGCATGAACACGTCGCCATGGGCGAAGTTCACCATGCCGATGATGCCGAACACCATCGTGTAGCCGATTGCAATGAGGCCGTAGATCGACCCCAGAGTCAGCCCGTTAATGAGCTGCTGGACGAAAATTTCCATATCCTGCCCTTGCCCCTCTGGATGGGGTCATTGTTGGGAACGCGTCACAGCAAAGCACGATGCCGGAGCAAGGCCAAGCCGGACGTAAGGTGGGGGTGTCTAGCAAACCCGCTTTCGTTCGACAACGATCTGTTAACAATCCTATCACTTGACGTTATGGAAACCTTTTCTCACCTCCCGGACGAAAAAGGTTCGAGCCGAAAATGCGCGCTTGCCCTTCGAACGCCTATATGAAGGGTGCATCACCTGCGACAGGAGACGAGACGCGAATGCTCAATATGCAACCGGCACCCGAATCGGCGGTCGCCGCCGACGCCAAGCTCTTCCGCGAAGGAATGAGCCGGGTCGCGGCTGCCGTGCATCTGGTGACCACCGCCGGTCCCGCGGGCGAGGGAGGCTTCACGGCCACCGCCGTGACCCCAGTCACGGATACGCCGCCGAAGCTCCTGGTCTGCGTCAACACCGCCAGCCGTTCGGTGAGGGCGCTCCTCGAAAACGGTCTCTTCTGCGTCAACGCGCTGGCCCATGACGACCTCGACGTGGCCGATGTCTTTTCGGGACGAAGCGGCATCTTCGGCCCGGAGCGCTTCCAGACCGGCACCTGGACCCGGGGACCCTCCGGCACGCCGCTTCTCCTGTCGAGCCTCGTCTCGTTCGAGTGCCGCCTCAGCGATTCCCGCATCGTCGCCACCCACCACGTGCTCATCGGCGAGATCGCCCACATCCGCCTCGGCGAGAACCGGCCGGCGCTGGTTTATCGGGGACGGGGGTATCGGGAGCTCGCGTAGATATTCCCGGCGAGGTTGCAGGACGAGGAAAAACACGATAGGGGAAACGTCACAACATAACAATTTATGGATGTGTAGCCATGCCGATCTCCACGTGGGGACCCGAATTCGCCGTCAACACGGTGATCGAAGGCGTCCAGACCTTTGCGGCGGTGCAAGCCTTCGCCAATGGCGGTTTCGTTTCCGTGTGGGAAGACAGGGGGGCTACGGGAGAGCTTCGCGGACAGCTTTTCCATGCCGACGGCGTCAAGCGCGGTGTCGAATTCACCGTCAACGGCACGACCGCCAACACGCAGGAAACACCGCAGGTCGCCGTCCTGAAGGATGGTCGCTTCGTGGTCGCGTGGGTCGATGACAGTGGCGCGGATGGCGAGGCCGATTGGGGAATTCGTGCGCGGGTCTTCAACGCCGACGGAACGGCCGCGGGTGCGGATTTCCGCGTCAATACGACCACGCTGCAGAATCAGGTCGAGTTGTCGATCACGGCGACTGCGAATGGCGGGTTCGTCGCGACCTATTCGAACACCGACGGGACGACCTACAGCAATGTCCGCGCCCGCATGTTCGGCGCCGATCTTCAGCCTGTCGGCGCTTCGGATACCCTCGTCGCAACCGACGCGGGGAAGCTCCAGTTTGTGTCGCAGGTAACAGGCCTCGATCACGGCTATGCGGTCGTCTTCGCGCAACAGGATACGCTCAATTCGGACGTCGTGCTCCGGGGCAGAATTTTCGGCGACGACGGCACGGGCGCGACGGAATTCGCCATCGCCGACGTACCCGGCGGTTTCATTGTCGGGCAAACTCTGACGCGCCTCACCGACGGTCGCTTCGTCGTCGTCTGGGACGAAGAGGCGGCCGACGGCTCGCACGCCGTGAAGGCCCGTATCTACATGCATGATGGCACGGCGTCCGGCTCTGCCATCGCTATCACCGCGATGGAGACCACCTTTCAGTTCGCCGTAACGGCGTTGTCTGGCGGTGGCTTTGCCGTCACCTATTCCGATCCGAATGCCTCCGCCGTGCGTTGGGACATTCACGCCGCGCTGTTCGACGGCGCGGGACACCGAATCGGCGTCGATACGATCATCAGCCCGACCGATGTGGACGGCGCGAAGTCGCTGTCCTCGCTGGCGACTTTGGCCGATGGCCGTTTGATCGCCACATGGCTCGACGAGAGCGGGCGGGTGTCGGACCCCGTCGGCATCAGCGGCCAGATCCTCGAGGTCCGCACCGCCGCCATCTCGCTTTCGGGAACGAGCGCAAACGATGATTATGTCGGCAGCGAGTTCAACGACGTTCTCGGCGGCGCGGCGGGCGCCGACACCCTCGATGGCGCGGGGGGCAAAGATTTTCTCGAAGGGGGCGCCGGAGCCGACTCGCTCATCGGCGGTGCGGGCGACGACACTTTGAATGGAGGCGACGGTTCAGACACGCTGGTGGGTGGCGACGGCGACGACACCTATATCGTGCAAAGCCTCGCCGATATCGTCGGTGAGGAAATCGGCGGCGGATTCGACACCGCCGTGGTGTTCGAGGACGTCTTCCTCGAGCGGGCATCGACGATCGAGGCCCTGACCGCCGCCATGGGCGCCGTTGTGGCGAACCTCACCGGCAACGAAGGCGACAATCGCCTCACGGGCAACGACGGAGCCAACCGGCTCGACGGCGGCGTAGGCGACGATACGCTGATCGGCGGCGGCGGCGACGATGTCTTCATCGTCAGTGGAGCCGGCGATCGCGTGTCCGATTCCAGCGGATACGACACGGTCTTCGCGGCCTTGAGCTTCACGCTCCAGGGGAATTCCGGGATCGAAGTGCTGCAGGCGGAATCCTGGAGCATCTGGCAATCCATCACGTTGACGGGCGATTCCGCCGCCAACATCGTCCGCGGCAATGCGGGAAATTCCACATTGCGAGGCATGGGCGGCGACGACACGCTCTACGGCAAGGGCGGACGCGACGTCCTGACTGGCGGCGCAGGGCACGACACGTTCGTGTTCGATACCAAGCCGAGCAAGGCCAAGGTCGACAAGATCACGGATTTCACGCCGGCCGACGACACGATCTATCTGGACAATGCCGTCTTCAAGAAACTCGGCAAGGGGACGATGTCGAGCC
>NZ_JBFUHH010000046.1:0-31231 GCF_056402495.1 Microvirga sp. P4_A5
TTCCGCCACCGAGCCGTATTTGGCGGTGTCGTAATTGATCAGCTTCATCTCCGAGAGCTTGGGCGCGTCCTTGGAGATCGGCGCATTCTTGTTCGACGGGATCGAATAGATTTTCAGGTCCGCTCCGACGAGCTTCTGCGCGTCCGCCGACAATGCCCAATCGACGAATTTTTGCGCCGCTTCGGTGTTCTTGCCGCCCTTCACGATGGAGACCGAGCCGGTCTCGTATCCGGTCCCTTCACACGGAGCGAATGTCTTCACCGGTGCGCCGTCGGCGATCATCGTCACCATGTCGTGCATGAACGCGATGCCGATGGCGGTTTCGCCCAAGGCCACCGCCTTCACGGGCGCGGCACCGGATTTGGTGTATTGGTTGACGTTCTTGTGCAGCGCTTTCATGTAGTCGAATGCCTTGTCCTCCCCCATCAACTGCACCATGGAGGCGAGGAATACGTAAGCGGTGCCCGAGGAGTTCGGATCCGAGATCTGCACCTCGTCGCGATATTTCGGATCGAGCAGATCGGCCCAGCATTTCGGCTCGGGCAGGCCGCGGCTCTGCAGCACCTTGGTGTTGTAGCCGACACCGAGCGCGCCGAGATAGGTGCCGGTGGAGCGATTGCCGGACTGGTCCGCGAAGCGCACGGCCCAATCATAGAGCTCGCTTCGCATGGGCGATTTGTATTCGGCCGTCAGGCCTTCCTCGGCTGCCTGAATGTGAGAGTCGCCGGGACCGCCCCACCAGATATCGGCGCGCGGATTCGAGGCTTCGGCGCGGATCTGCGCCAGCGTCTCGCCGGTGCTCTTGCGCACCATCGTGACCTTCGTGCCCGATGCCTTCTCGAAGGCTGCGACACCGATCCGGCATTGCTCTTCCAGGATCGAGCAATAGACGGTGAGCGGCGCTTGCGCCTGGGCGGCGAGGGGTGCTGCGAAGACCGTTGCGGCGAAAGCGAGACTTGAGAGCGGCAGGCGCATTTCTTTCCTCCATGAGCGGCCGCACGTGGAAGGCGGCTTTGCGGCGATCAAGGAGGTTAGCCGGCTTGTTGTCAAGCTGGGGCTGCCTCGCGCAGCACGCGCAACAAAAAAGCCGCGCGTGATGGGCCCGGCCCGTTCATGACGGTCAGAGAAGGTCGGTGCGGATTACCAGCTCGTCAGGACCGCGCCCTTGAAGGTGTCTTCGACGAACTTCTTCACTTCCGGCGTGTGGTAGGATTCCACCAGCACCTTCACCCACGGCTTGTCCTTGTCTTCCGCGCGCACCGCGATGACGTTGACATAAGGTCCCTTGGGATTTTCGCGCGTCAGCGCATCCTTGACGGGGTCGAGGCCGGCTTGCGTGGCGTAGTTGGTGTTGATGACGGCTGCGTCCACGTCATCGAGAACGCGCGGCGCCTGCGCGGCGTCGATTTCGACGAATTTCAGTTTCTTGGCGTTCTCGGTGATGTCGATGATGGTCGGCTTGAAGCCGACGCCGTCCTTCAATTTCAGAGCGCCCTTGTCCTGCAGCAGCAGCAGCGCCCGGCCGCCATTGGTCGGGTCGTTGGGGATCGCGATGGTGGCGCCGTTCGGGATCGCGTCCCAAGCCTTGTGCTTCTTCGAATAGATTCCGATCGGGAAATTCACCGTGAGCGCGACCGTCTCGATCTTGTAGCCGCGATCGGTTTTCTGATTGTCGAGATAGGGCTGGTGCTGGAACGAATTCGCCTCCAGTTCGCCCGAGGCCAGCGCAGCGTTCGGCACCACATAATCCGAGAACTCGGTGATCTTGATATCGAGGCCCTTCTTGGCGGCGATGGGTTTCACGGCTTCGAGAATCTGCGCGTGAGGTCCGGGCGTCACGCCGATGCGGACGGTTTGCGTTTGCGCTGCGGCGGGAAGGGCTGCGAGCGCCAGGATGGCGACGAGGCCGAGTTTTTTGAGAGACATCTTGTTCTTCCTTGTGGTGTTGCGAACGAAAGATCAGGCGAAAGATCAGGCTTGGCGAGCGCGTTTGTTGAGATGACGGGAGAGGCGGTCGCCGAGGCTTTGCAGGGCCTGCACGATGACGATGAGCACGACCACGACGGCCAGCATCATCTCGGGCATGAAGCGCTGGTATCCATAGCGGATGCCGAGATCTCCCAGGCCGCCGCCGCCGACCGCGCCCACCATGGCCGAGAAGCCCACGAGCGACACGAGGGCGAGGGTGAGCCCGAGGACGATGGCCGGAAGCGCTTCCGGAATCAAAACCTTCAGGACGATCTGCAGCGGGCTTGCGCCGAAGGCGCGCGCCGTCTCGATCAAACCCTGATCGACCTCGCGGATCGCGCTTTCGATGAGACGGGCGATGAACGGCGTCGCCGCGACGGTGAGCGGCACGATGGCCGCGTTGGTGCCGATCGACGTGCCGGCGATGAGGCGCGTGAAGGGAATGATCGCCACCACGAGAATGATGAAGGGTGTCGAGCGCGTCGCGTTGACGACGATTCCGAGCACGCGGTTTAACCACGGGGCAGCGAACAGCTCGCCCTTGCCGCTGGTGGCGAGGAACACGCCGAGCGGGAGGCCGAACAACGTGCCGATGATGGCCGCCACAGCCACCATCATCAGGGTTTCGCCGGTGGCGGAGGCGATCAGCCGGATCATTTCAGGCGACATGGCCGAGCACCTCCGTGTCCAATCCGTATTGCGTCAGGAAGCCGAGAGTCGGCGCGAGAGACGTCTCGGGGACGCCGATGACGAGGATGCCGCAGGGACGACCCGCGATCTCGTCGACGGATCCCGCCAGAATATTCGCCTCGATGTTGAGGTCGCGCGCGAGGCGCGCCAGAACCGGGTCGGTGGCATGGGGGCCGCGAAAGCCGATGCGTATGATCGCCTGACCCTCTGGGACGGGCTCCGTCTGGAGTCGGTTGGCAATGTAGGCCGGCAGCGCGCGGCCGGTCTCGTCGGCGAGGAACGATCGCGTGACTTCGTGTTGCGGGCGCGTGAACACGTCGAACACATTGCCCTTCTCGACGATCCGCCCGCCCTCGATCACCGCGACTTCCCGCGCGATGGAGCGGATCACGGCCATCTCGTGCGTGATGAGCAGAATGGTGAGGCCGAGTTCCGCGTTGATGCGCGACAGCAATTCGAGGATCGAGCGGGTGGTCTCGGGATCGAGCGCCGAGGTCGCCTCGTCCGACAAAAGAACCTTCGGCTTGGTGGCCAGCGCCCGCGCGATGCCGACCCGTTGCTTCTGCCCGCCGGATAATTCGGCCGGGTAGCGGTTGTGCTTGTCGGACAATCCGACGAGGGCCAGCAACTCTTCCACCCGGGTGCGGATCGCTGCCTTGTCGAAACCCGCGACCTCGAGGGGCAGGGCGATGTTCTCGGCGGCCGTGCGCGACGAGAGCAGGTTGAAATGCTGAAAGATCATGCCGATCGAGCGGCGCGCATGGCGAAGCGCCGCCTCCGGCAGCACGGCGATGTCCGAGCCGTCGACGACGACGCGCCCGGAGCTGGGCTTTTCGAGCCCGTTCACGAGGCGGATCAAGGTGGATTTGCCCGCGCCAGACCGGCCGATCACGCCGAGAACCGAGCCCTGCGGCACCGCCAGGTCGATGCCGTCGAGCGCGGTCACGGGCGCGCCGTGCCGGCCCGTGAAGACCTTCGAGACCCCCTCGAGCCGTACGATCTGCTCGACGGGAACCAGGCGCTGCTGCGCTTGCTCGTCGAGATATCCGATGGACGCGTTCATGAACCGGACCTTCCTTCCGAAAGATCTCTCGCCCGTTCTGTTCTCTTTGTCAACCTATTCGTCCTTTTAATCGGAATATCTGTTTTTAAGAACGATCCGACGTTGTATCGCCGCACTTGAGCAGAATTCGGTCCATATCTTCGCCATGAGGCTGGTCGATGGGGCTTCTCGTGTTGATACGGTCGGCCCCGACCGACTAGAACCTTTGGCTGCCGTTCGGCAAAAGCATTGTGTGGGAATGATCTAGATGGTGAAGGCTAGCCTTGCGGCGGGACTTGCGGGTCTCGTTCTGTTGGCGCTCCGGCTCGGCGGCGTGTCGCTTTCGATTGTGGTTCCGGTCGCGGTGCTGGGCCTTGCCGCGGCCCTCTACCTTTCGGCCTCGATGCCGAAATTCCTGAAAGTCTTCAATGGCGTGCTGGCGGCCGTCGAGGTCGTGCTCGTGCTGATGATCCTGGCCGATGCGTTCGGCTGGATCTCGGAGGATCTCGCGGCCTATGTGCCGCCCGCCTCGATGCTCGCCGGCGGCACCATCTTCGCCTTTCTGATCTACGGCATTTCGCGCATCCCGGTGATCCGCACCATCATGACCATCGCGGATCGCTATTTCGATTCCACCGCCATGAGCCAGATCGAGATTCCGTTGATCGGCACCGTGCGGGCGTCAGAGGGCCGGATCGGCACGGCGCTCCTTGCCGGGCTCATCGGCCTCAACCTGTTCCAGGTCGCCCTCAGCGTCCGGCTGAACTTCTTCGGCCGCGACATGTTCAACGCCCTGCAGGTCAAGGACGGGCCTGCCTTCTGGTACCAGCTTTTCTGGATCTTCGTTCCGCTGGCGGCGATCTACGTCTCGGTCGCGCTCGTCGAGATCGTGTCGCAATACGTGCTGCGCATCCGTTGGCGCTCGTATCTCAACGGCCGCTATGTGAGCCAATGGCTCGATGACGGCACGCATTACCGCATGCAACTCGTCGGGCGAGAGGCCGACAACCCAGATCAGCGCATCGCCGACGATCTGCGCAGCTACGTCGATCAGACCTACACGTTGTCCATCGGCCTTCTCAACCAATCGGCCACGCTCGTGTCGTTCGTGGCGATCCTCTGGGCGCTCTCGCGCGACTTCACGCTGCCGGGCACCGACATTCCGGTTCCGGGCCTGCTCGTGTGGGTGGCCATTCTCTATGCGCTCTTCGGCACATGGCTCACGCACATCATCGGCCGTCCGCTGATCGGCCTATATTTCCGGCAGGAAAAGGTGGAGGCGGATTATCGCTTCTCCCTCGCCCGCCTGCGCGAATACACCGAGCAGATTGCGCTCCTCGGCGGCGAGGAGGCCGAGAAGCAGGCGTTGGGACGACGCTTTGGCATGATCGTCGAGAATTTCATGCAGATCGTCCGCCGCGTCATGAACCTCACGATCTTCCAATCGGCCTACTTCCAGGCAAACGTCGTCGTGCCCTACATCCTGACCGCGCCGTATTACTTCATCGACAAGATCACCCTGGGTCAGATGCAGCAGACCGTCGGTGCGTTTTCGAGCGTGCAGGGGGCGCTCACCTTTTTCATCACCTCCTATTCGACCATCGCGAGCTACAAGGCGGTGATCGACCGTCTCACCACCTTCGAGGCGGCGATCAATGGCGTGCGCCGCGAATCCGGCAAGGGCGTGCAGGTCACCGAGGCCGCCTCCACGGGGCCGGACCTGCGGGTCTCGAACCTGGAAGTGGCGCTCCCCGACGGGCGCGCCCTGATGCGCGCCGAGGATGTGCGGTTCAGGAATGGCGAGACCACGCTGCTGACAGGTCCGTCGGGCTCCGGCAAATCGACGCTCTTCCGGGCGATCTCGGGCATATGGCCGTTCGGGCGGGGCAAGGTCGACGTGCCGGCCGGGCAATCGATGATGCTGCTGCCCCAGCGCCCGTATATCCCCATCGGCTCGCTGCGGGCCGCCATTACCTATCCGGGCATGCATGGCGAATATGACGACGCGGCCATCAAGGCGGCGCTCACCGCCGCCAAGCTGCCGGCCCTCGTCGACAAGCTCGATGAGGAGCGGGCCTGGGCGCAAACCCTGTCGCTGGGCGAACAGCAGCGTCTCGCGATCGCCCGCGCGCTCCTGGCAAAGCCCGATTGGCTGCTGCTGGACGAGGCGACGRCCGCGCTCGACGAGCCCACCGAGGCCGAAATCTATCTGATGTTGAAGAAGACCCTGCCGGAGACCACCATCGTGTCGATCGGCCACCGCTCGACGCTCGCGGCTTTCCACGAGCGCAGCATCGGCATGCAGAAGGGGGCGGACGGGCTGTTCTCCCCGGTCGAGAAGCGGGAGACGGCCGCGGCCAAATAGACGCCGCTCGCACAACTAAAAAAGGCGACGCCTTCGCGTCGCCTTTTTGGTGATCGGGTGCCGGACGATCAGAGGGACCGTTCGAACTTCAATTCCCCGTTCTGGGTCTTGATGATGAGGGTCGGGCCGTTGATGTCCCACTTGGCGGCGGTGCGCAAAGCCACCAGGAAGGCCTGTTCGGACGCCATCGCGGCCTTGTCGCAGGATTTCTTGGTCAGGGCGAACGGGCCCACCGCCATGCCCTGCTCGCGCAGCGGATAGGTGGTCGCCGAATAATTGTTGCAGCCCCCGAAGCCGCGGGCGCGAAGCTGGTCGTCGAGGGAGAAGGTCGGCCGCTCGCCGCCGAAGGCCTTGCCGTTCAGGCTGACCGCGACCCAGGACGAACCCAGCGGGAAGATCTTGTCCTGCTGGCCGGGCTGGGGAACCTTGGGATCGACGGCCCGTGTCGGTCCGGCCGGGCGGCCGAGCACCGATGCGGTTTGTGCGGTGGCTGCCGGGATGGCAGCAAAAGCGGCCAGGAGCGCCGCTAGGCGTAGCGCATTCATCAGAACCTCTTTCGTCGAGATTGCCGGACCATAAGGGGGCTTTGTCGCAGAGGCAACGCCCGAGCGACACGCGCCAGATGCGTTGAAGCACGCCAAAGCTGAAGCCCGGCTGAAGGGCACGGACGCCTCAGCCGAGACGGCGCAGGAGCCGCTCGGTCAAGGCGTTGGTGGGGCGGAACAGATAATCGAACGCCCGTACGGAAATGTCGTGCGCGCCGAGCGCCTGCAGGCCTGCCACGAGATCGAACACGACGGCACTGCGGCAATGGAGCACGATCTCACGCCCGAGCGGCTCCCCGTAGGGAAGAGAGGCGTCGAACTCCCGCACCAGCCCCGCGAGCGACGATGTTTGCGCCGGGTCGAGATTGGCGCGGACTTCCCGGCTCGTGCGGGCTTCCTCCTCGGCGGCGATGCGGGTGAGGACCGCCGTCGCGGCCTGCCGCGCCCTGGCGGACCAGGGTGCCCGCGTCGAGGCAACGAGATTGGCCTCGGAGCGCAGGATGAGGCCGTCATCGAGGATTTTCAGCGCGTTTGCCGCCAGCGTCGCGCCGGTGGTGGTGATGTCGACCACCAACTCGGCGGAGCCCGCTCCGGGTGCGCCCTCGGTAGCGCCGAGGCTCTCGACGATCCGGTAATCGGCGAGGCCCTTTTCGGCGAAGAAGCGGCGGGTGAGGTTCAGATATTTGGTCGCGACCCGCATCTTGCGGCCCCGGCGGGCCCGGAGATCGGCCGCGACCTCGTCGAGATCGGCCATGTTGCGCACGTCGATCCAGGCCTGCGGCACCGCCACGATGACGTTCGCGTGTCCAAAGCCCAGCGGGGTCAGCATCTCGACCGCGTCATCCGCGTCGGGGATCTGCTCGCGGATGAGGTCCTCGCCGGTGATGCCCAGATGGGCGACGCCGGTGGCGAGCTGATTGACGATCTCGGACGCCGACACGAAGGCGACTTCCACGTCCGGCACACCTTTGAGCGTCCCGCGATAATCCAGCGCGCCGCGGGACTGCGTGAACACCAGGCCCGCGCGGGCAAAGAAAGCCGCCGCGTTTTCCTGCAGGCGCCCCTTCGAGGGGACGGCCAGAATGAGAGGGGAATCGGTCATCGGGCTTTTTCCACGAGCCGGTCCAGCCAGAACGAGCAGCCCACGGCCGCGATCGGCGTCCTGGCCCCGAGATGCTGCAGCAGGCCATCGTAACGGCCGCCTCCGATGATGGGTTTTCGGTCGCTGCGGCGGGGATCCTGCACCTCGAAGATGAAGCCCGTGTAATAGTCGAGATTGCGGGCGAAAGCCGCCGAAAACGAGAAGCGCTCCACGTCGAGACCGCGCGCCGCCATGAAGCCGGTGCGCTCCTCGAAGGCGCGCAAGGGCTGGCTGAGATCGAGGCCGGCTCCGCCCGCGAGATCGCCGATGGCAATCGCCGCCGCGTCGGGATCGCCCGAGATGGCGAGATAGCGCTCGATGACGAGCCGGGATTCGTCCGGCAGACCGGTGCGGTTGGCGGCACGGGCGAGGAAGCGCTCGGCGATTTCGCCGGCACTTCGACCACCCACGCGCGCAATGCCTGCGATGGACAGGATGTCCTCCACGAAGGCCTTGGCGGCCTGCGGCGCCTGTCCCTCGATCGCCGCAAGCAAGCCGGCGTGGCCCGATTGGCCCTGGCTCTCGGCTTCGCTCAGGCTGTCGAGCCCCTGGCCGGAGACGATGGCGCGGATGACCCGTCGCTTGGCGGCGGGCGGTATTTTCAGGGCGTCGATCAGCGCGTTGAGCAGCCCCATATCGCCGAGCTTGATGGTGGGCGACGGTGTCAGGCCGATCTGCTCGAGGCCTTCCAGCGCGAGGCCGAGAATTTCCGCATCCGCTGCCGCCGCGTCCGGACGGCCGATGGATTCGAGACCCGCCTGCATGAACTCGCCGCTCTCGCCGGGACGGGTCCGGAAGACCGGGCCGCCATAGCTGTATCCGGCAGGCTCGGCGCCGTGGGCGTGCAGGTGCTGGAGGCAGACGGGGATGGTATATTCGGGCCGCAGGCACAATTCCGTGCCGGAGGCGTCCTGCGTCACGAACATCCGGCGGCGGATGTCCTCACCCGACAGGTCCACGAAGACGTCCGCCGGCTGCAGGATTTTCGGCTCGACCCGCGCATAACCCTCGCGCTCGAACAGCGCGATCAGCGCAACAATGGCATCCGTCTCCGTCACTGGCGTCGCTCTAAGCTTGATCCAGCACGCTCTCTAGCAACGCTTGGCCGGGAAGGCGACCGTTTTTGGCCGGCAGGGTGAACGTCGCCGTGGCACAAGCCTCGGCGACGACGAAATCCGGGTTGGATCAGGATTCGGAACTCTTGGCCGCCGTCACCGGAACGGCGGCGGGCTTACGCGCCGCAGCCTTGCGTTTCTTCGGCGCGGTCGACGTTCCGGCTGCCTTCGGTTTGCGGGCCGCGGACTTGGCGCGGGCGGGCGCTGGGGCCTTCACGTCCTCCGCCAGCAGCGAAGCCGGCAGGAAATGCCGTGCCGCATCGGTCACGACGCCTGCGACGGCACCGGCCGCGGTCTGAACCGCGTCCCGCGCCGCATCGTTTTTCATCGCATTGGCGTCCCGGGTCTTGGTGAGCGCGGCGGCGGCAGCGGCGGCGGCGGCGATCAGCACATCGGCCAAGACCTCGCGTCCGAGGTTGGAATTCATCAACTCCTTGATCGGGCCGAAATTCCGGAACGCCTTCGAGAGTTTCGCGCCGGAATCCTTCTTTTTCGGCTTTCCGGCAGCTTTTTTAGTGTTCGTCTTAGCCTTCGGCACGATGGTTCTCCTCATGGTCAAGCTTGCGGGATAACAGGCGGCGGCGCATTCGGTTCCGTCGAGGGCGTGTCTAGCCGAAATGGCGCGCCAGAACCTCCCGCACCGCGTCCACCAGCTGGTCCTCTGCGACCGAGAACTGCGCCGGGCGCGCGGCTTTCCATTCGGCGTTGGAGCCGATGGCATCGGCGGCCTTCGCGCCCTCGATCAGGTCCTTGATCTCGACCTCGCCGCGCTCGCGCTCGTTCGAGCCCTGGATGATGACGCAGGGGCTGTTGCGCTTGTCGGCATATTTCATCTGCGCCTTCATGCCGGAGGATCCGAGATAGAATTCGGCGCGGATCCCGGCCTTGCGCAAGGTGGTGACCATGCGCTGGTAGGAGGCGATCTGGTCCTTGTCCATGACGAGCACCACCACGGGGCCGGGCTGCCGGTCGCCGGAGACGATCGGGCTCTTGACCATCTGGAGCGCGGAAAACAGCCGCGAGACCCCGATGGAGAAGCCGGTGGCCGGAACGGGATCCGGCCGGAAGCGACCCACGAGCCCGTCATAACGCCCCCCGCCGCCGACAGAGCCGAAACGCACTGGCCTGCCGTCTTCGTCCTGAACCTCGAAGGTCAGGTCCGCCTCGTAGACCGGGCCGGTGTAATATTCGAGGCCGCGCACGACCGAGGGGTCGATGACGACGCGGTCGCCGTAGCCCGAGGCCTCGACGAGCCCGGCGATTTCCGCCAGTTCCCCGACACCTTCTTCGCCACGGGCCGACCCGCTCACCACCTTGCGCAGGTTCTCGATGGTCTCAGTGCCGGTTGCGCCCTGAGCGGCCGTGAAGGCCAGCACGCGCTCGATGGCGCCGGGCGCGAGTTCGGCGCCTTTGGTGAAGTCTCCGCTCTCGTCCTTGCGGCCCTGACCGAGCAGAAGCGCGACGCCGTCCGCGCCCAGCCGGTCGAGCTTGTCGATGGCCCGAAGGACGCTCAGGCGCTGCCCGGCGTGCGCCTCGCCCGCGATGCCGATGGCCTCGAGCACCCCGTCCAACACCTTGCGGTTGTTGATCTTGATGACGAATTTTCCGTCGAGCCCGAGATTATCCAGAGTATCGGCCGCCATCATGCAGATTTCCGCATCCGCCGCGACCGAGGCCGCGCCGACCGTGTCGGCATCGAATTGCATGAACTGCCGGAAACGGCCCGGGCCGGGCTTCTCGTTGCGGAACACCCAGCCGCCGCGATAGCTGCGATAGGGCTTGGGCAGGGCGTCGAAATGCTCCGCCACATAGCGTGCGAGCGGCGCCGTCAGGTCGTAGCGCAACGACAGCCATTGCTCGTCGTCGTCCTGGAACGAGAACACGCCCTCGTTGGGCCGGTCCTGGTCCGGCAGGAACTTGCCCAGTGCGTCCGTGTATTCGACGAACGACGTCTCGACGCCTTCGAAGCCGTACAGCTCGTAGGTCTCGCGGATTTTTGCGAGCATGCGCTCGGTGGCGGCAAGCTCCGCTGGACCGCGATCGGCGAAGCCACGGGGCGCGCGAGCCTTGATTTTGTCGGCTTTGGACATGGTTTCGACGGCCGTTTCTTGTTGGGGAAGCGTACCTTGCCTCCTACCGCGCGAAGCGGGGAGGGGCAAGCGGCGCATCGCCCGCATCCCTCACGGCGATGAGGGCGGCGCCTGTCTCGAACGAGGCGCCGCCTTAAGACTTAAGCGATGGCGCGGATCACCTTCGCGAGCTTGTCGGTGATCTCGCCGATCTGGTCCTCGGTGATGATCAGCGGCGGGGAGAGCGCGATGGTGTCCCCCGTGATGCGCATCATCAGCCCCTCGTTGAACCCGCGATCCATCGCCTCATAGGCGCGGGCGCCGACGGCGCCGGGGCGTGATGCGAGGTCGATGGCGCCGACGAGCCCGACGGTGCGGATGTCGAGGACGTGGGGAAGCTCCTTCAGGCCATGCATGGCATCGGCCCAGAGCGGCTCCAGGGTCTTTGCCCGCTCGAACAGCTTCTCGTCCCGATAGATGTCCTGGGCTGCGAGCGCCGACGCGCAGGCGAGCGGATGGCCCGAATAGGTATAGCCGTGGAAGAGCTCGATCATGTTGTCCGGGCCCTTCATGAAGGCGTCGTAGAGCCCCTTGCGGACCACGACCCCGCCCATGGGCACGGTGCCCGAATTCACGCCCTTGGCGAAGGTGATCATGTCGGGGATCACACCGTAGCGCTCGGCCGCGAAGGCGGTGCCGAGGCGGCCGAACCCGGTGATGACCTCGTCGAAGATCAGGAGGATGCCGTATTTGTCGCAGATCTGGCGCAGCCGCTGCAGATAGCCCTTCGGCGGCGGCAGGACGCCGGTCGAGCCCGCCATCGGCTCGACAATGACGGCTGCGATGGTGGAGGCGTCGTGCAGCGCCACGATCCGTTCGAGATCGTCGGCGAGATGCGCGCCCCATTCGGGCTCGCCGCGCGAAAACGCCTGTTCGGCCCGGTTATAGGTGTGCGGCAGATGGTCCACGCCGGCCAGAAGCGTGCCGAAGAACTGGCGGTTCTTGACGATGCCCCCGACCGAGATGCCGCCGAAGCCGACCCCGTGATAGCCCCGCTCCCGGCCGATCAGGCGCGTACGGCTTCCCTGGCCGCTCACGTTCCAATAGGCCAGCGCAATCTTCAGCGCCGTATCGGCCGCCTCGGAGCCGGAATTGCAGAAGAACACGTGGTCGAGATCGCCGGGCGCGAGCTGGGCGATCCGCGACGCAATGGCAAAGCCCCCCGAATGACCGAACTGGAAGGCCGGCGAATAATCGAGCTCGGCCGCCTGTTTCTGGATCGCCGCCGTGATTTCGTCCCGGTTGTGGCCCGCGTTGCAGCACCAGAGCCCCGCCGCCCCGTCGATCACCTCACGGCCTTCCGGCGTGTAGTAATACATGCCCTTGGCGCGGGCGATCATGCGGGGGTTCTGCTTGAACGAGCGGTTGGCGGTGAACGGAAGCCACCAGGCGTCGAGGTCGTTGGGCGCCCCGAGATCGTTGGCGGCGCGGGCTGAATGGGCGGTCATGTCGTTTCCTGCTGAGAAGATGTCCGCCCCAGCCTATCAGCCGTTCGGAGCCGCCGCAAAAGAACTCTGCGTTCAGCCCGTGATGGCAGTCGCCTCATACTCCGCCGCGTTCAGCGCGCGTCCGCGGTGCAACAGCATTCACTTTACGTAAACCGTCTCTTGCGGTCCCCGCTGCGGTGAGACAACATCATAACATGTGATTCGTCGGTCCTTTCCGTGGGAAAACCGAACCACGGGGACGGGGGCGCCCAGGGTGGAAACAGGCAGAGATCCGAAATGGTTCGAAACCGCCGAAGCGCGGCTGGTCGTTCTGGGATCGACCGCCGGAGCGGCCGTGGCGGTGATCGCCTATGCGGCCGACATCGCGGCTGCGACGACGGCGCTCATGCTGTTTCACGTGGCGGCGCTGACGGCGTTGGCGGCCGCCTGGCGGCGGGCCGATCTCGCCGCCCGGACGGCCCTTGAGAATGCCCATGAGCTCGATTTTCTGGCAAGCCGACTCGTCAGGCTCGAGCAGCAGGCCCGCCTGCCCAATCCCGGTTCCCCGGTCCTGCGCTCGACCATGGCCGAAGTGACCGGCACGGTCGGCCTGCTGGGCGGCGTGGTGCGGGAACTCGCCCGCAACGTCGCGGCGCAAAACCGCGATGTCGCCGACATCCGGGACAGCCTCCAACAATCGACGCCGGGAGCGGAGCGCCCCTCGCTCAAGATCGTCCCCGAGCGGCGCCAGGAGGCGGTTGCGCCCGCTCTCGCCCAGCCCGATCCCTCGCTTCTGCGCATGCGCCCGGCCGAAACGGAAAGCGAGCTTCGCCGCACCCGCGTGGTCACGCAGGCCTTCGAGGCAGACCGCATCGAGCTTCATCTGCAGCCCGTGGTGGCTTTGCCGCAGCGCAAGGTGCGGTTCTACGAGGCTCTCGCGCGGCTGCGGCTCGATGACGGCACGCTGCTGGCGCCGGGAGAGTTTTTGTCCCATCTCGAGCGCATGGGCCGCGCGCCGGAATTCGATCGCCGGGTTCTCAAGCGCTCCATCGCGGTCGCCCGCCATCTCATGAGTCGCGGCAGCGAAGCCATCGTGACGGTCAATCTCTCGCCCCGCTCTCTGCGTGACCCCGGTTTCATCGCCTCGCTTTCGGCGCTCGCCGCCGCATCCCCGGACATTGCCGGCAAGATCGTCCTCGAACTACCGCAGAGCTGCTGGCGGGGGCTCGATGCCGCCGAGAAGCGCGCCTTGGCGGATCTCGGAAACGACGGGCTGCCGCTTTCGCTGGATCAGGCGCCGGACCTGAATTTCGACGCCCGTGCCCTGTCCGATCACGGGGTGCGCTTCCTGAAGCTGCCCGCCGAGATGCTGATCGCCGCCGCGAAGGCGGATGCGGAGGCGGAGGTCAGTGTGCGGGATTTCGCCTCGATCCTGCGCCGCGCGGGCATCAGGTTCGTCGCCGACCGGGTCGAGCACGAGGATATGGTGCCGGCCCTGGCCGAGCTCGGCATTCCTCTCGCGCAGGGATTCGTCTTCGCGGCGCCACGCGCCGTGCGGGCCGAAGTCTTCGGTGAAGCGGGGCAGGGCCGACCCGGCGATCTCCGCCGCGTCGGTTGACTCACGGGCGGCAAGAGCCTACCCGCCGGCTGCACAGCAGTGAGATGCCATGACCGCGCCCGTCCGTCCCGCTCTCGTCGAGGGGCTGCAGCCCCTGTCCGACCGCTACGACCTCGTCCTCTGCGATATCTGGGGCGTGCTGCATAACGGCGTGAAGGCCTATGAGGCCGCCGGCGAGGCGCTGACGCGGTTTCGGGAGGGTGGCGGGCACGTCATCCTGGTGTCGAACGCTCCGCGCCCGGGTCATTCGGTCGGGACCCAGCTCGACGGTTTCGGCGTGCCCCGCCAGGCCTACGATTCCATCGTGACGTCCGGCGACCTGAGCCGGCTTGCCATCGAGGAACGCGCCGATCAGGTGTTGCATCACATCGGCCCCCCGCGCGACCTGCCGATGTTCGAGGGCCTCCCCATCCGCTTCGGCGACATCGCCGAGGCCGATTATGTCGTCTGCTCCGGGCTCGAGAACGACGAGGTGGAGAATGCTGGCGATTATCGGCCGCGCCTCGACGCCATGCTCAAGCGCGACCTCCTGATGATCTGCGCCAATCCGGATCTGCTCGTCGAGCGTGGGCACAGGATCATTCCGTGCGCGGGCGCAATCGGGCTGGCCTACGAGGAGATTGGCGGCCGGGTGTATTATGCGGGCAAGCCCCACCGTCCGATCTATGAGCGGGCTCTCGCCGAAGCCGCGAGCTTGCGCGGCCGCGAGATCGACAAATCCCGGGTACTCGCCATCGGCGATGCCATTCGCACCGATATCGCCGGCGCCGCGGCGTTCGGGATCGACTCGCTGCTCATCGCGCGGGGGATCCACGCCGAGGAACTGAACCTTCATCGGGGCGCGCTGGTGTCGCAGCATGTGCAGGATTGGGTCGATCGGCAGGAGGCCCGACCGCAGGCGATCACCACGACGCTGTCCTGGGCCGCATAGGTGGTCTGGCTGCTTGACCGGCGGTCGGGATTTCGACACGGTCGCGGCCGCTGAAGCTCTCATAAACCCGGTCATGCCGCAGATTTCCTCGTCACATTCGCCGCCATTCACGGTTTGCCGTGACGACGATTCCGTGCCGCCGCACCTCGAGGGGGCTTTCGCGGCGCTCGGCAATTTCGACGGCGTGCATCGCGGGCATCAGGAACTCATCCGACAGGTGCTCGGCTCGTCGCATCCCGGCGCCGTGGTGACATTCGAGCCGCACCCGCGCGCGTTTTTCCAGCCCGATCATCGCATGTTTCGCCTCACGCCCGAGGCCATCAAGCTGTCGATATTCGCCCGGTTGGGATTGGCCGGCGCGTTCGTGCGTCGTTTCGACCGCGCATTCGCATCGCTCAACGCCGAGGGGTTCGTCGACCTTCTGGCCCGCGACCTGAAATTATCGGGCGTCCTCATCGGGCACGATTTCCATTTCGGCCAGGGCCGCACCGGCACGCCTGAGATGATGCGGGACCTGTGCGAGGCCCGCGGACTTGCCTGTCACGTCGCATCCGCCGTGACAGACGGTGCGATGCCGGTGTCGTCGAGCGCGATCCGCAAAGCCCTCGAAGAAGGCCGCGTCGGAGACGCCAACCGCTTGCTGGGATATCGCTGGTTCGTTCGCGCCGAGGTGCGGCACGGCGAGAAGCGCGGGCGCGAACTGGGCTATCCCACGGCCAATATGCGCCTACCGGACGATTGCGGCTTGAAGCACGGAATCTATGCGGTCCGCGCTACCGGCGAAGGCGTCGCGGTCGACGGCGTGGCGAGCTTCGGCCGCAGGCCCACCTTCGATAACGGCGCGCCGCTTTTGGAAGTCCATCTGTTCGACTATGCGGGCGACCTCTATGGCCGGATCGTCGACGTGGAATTCGTCGGCTGGATCCGCGGCGAGGAGAAGTTCGACGGGATCGCGCCTCTCATCGCCCGCATGGACCTCGACTCGCAGAAAGCGCGGCGGACGCTTGCGCAGGATCGCATCGCGTCGATGATGGGCTAATCAAGCATCGGGCTTGAGCGCGCGCGCCGCCATGGCGTAACCGCCCATCGCCCCATCCACGAAGTGGATATGATCGCTGCGGGTCGCAGAGGGCACGAAGCAGGTCATCAGGGCCGCGTCCTGCCGGTGCATCCCGTAACGGGCGACTCCGTCCCGCTCCGCGTCGATCAACAGCCGCTCCAGTTCGTCGGCGAGCGCCGGCGTGCAATCGAGCGTCATGCGAAGCCCGTCGTCGAATTTGCGGAAATCGGAGTTCTCGACGAGCTGCCGGCGGTAGATGGCGGGATCGAAACCGCCGATCGGGCGGTTCAGCCGGAAGATCGCGAAGGCCACCAACCGACGGGCTGCGAGCATCAGGGTTCCCATGACGCCGGGGTGCGGCAGGGTTCTCTTTTCAATGTCGAATCCCAGGAAGGGCGAACCGATGGCAGGGCCGCCCTCGGGGATGGGGCGGCGGGCGCCGGTGCGGCTTTCGGCCAGCCGCAGGACCCGGCCGATCAGCCGGTTGAACGGGGCGAGGTCCGCACCAGGCGACGCTGGAACGGCGATCAGCGAGAGGATCAGCCCGTTCTCCGCCCGAATTTCCTCGAAGCGGCACGACAGCCCGTTGAGGTCGGGCCGCGATCCTGGCCGGGCCGGCTGCAGCGCGAATTCTCCGGCTTTCATCCGCTGTTCCGCATAGGCAAGGCCACCGCCGGTGAACATCGCGTAGGAAACGTTGGGCGAGGGGGCAAAGCGCGCCACCTGAACGTCGACGCCGCGCCCGCGCAATTCGTCGACCGAGACCATGGCGACCCGCAGCTCCAGCGCGAACTCGTCGCGCACCCACCCGGCCACGCTGGCAAGCGCCTCCGCGGCCAGAGACCGAAGCTGGGGCGGAAGGGCGAAAGCCGCCCCGTCGCCGCCGAACACGAACGGGAAGTCATTGTCTTTCAGCGCGTTCGCCACCGCGACTATGACGGCGGCCGCGGCGGTGTTGACCACCTTGTACCGCCCCGCCTCGATGGCGGCGGTGGAGCGGACGATGTCCGACGTGCCGATCAGCCAGCCGGCCGGCAGCGGGGTATAGATCGTCGGATCGGTGAGGTTCTCGAAGCTGTCGAAGATCGGCAGCCCGGAATAGAAGCCCGAGGGATCCGCGCCCAGCCCCGGACTCACTTCCGTCCTCGTTTGGGCTTCCATCGACATGATCGCGCCTCGGCGGGTTTTGCGAAACCCTCATGGCATTATGGGGAGGGCCGACCCTCAGGCAAGCGGCCGGCCTTCGGGTGCGCCACGCTCGAGCGCGTCCGGCAGGGGATCACCCTCGGCGACGAAGCGCAGCGAGGCGGAATTCATGCAATAGCGCTCGCCGGTGGGCGGCGGGCCGTCGTCGAAGACGTGTCCGAGATGGCCTTCGCAGCGGGCGCAACGGATTTCCGTCCGCACCATGCCGTAACTCTGGTCACGCACGAACGCCACGTGATCCCGGTCGATGGGATCGAAGAAGCTGGGCCAGCCCGTTCCGGATTCGAATTTGGCCCCGGATTTGAAGAGGGGCAGCCCGCAGAGCCGGCAGCCATAGCTTCCCTGGCCCTTCGCCTCGTTGAAGACCCCGCAGAACGGGCGCTCGGTGCCATGGTCGAGAAGGACGCGCCGCTCTTCCTCGTCGAGGCCGGCGACCAGCGCGGTGTATTGCTCGGGCGTGGGAGCCGTCAGGTCGAAGCCGGCCTTCGATCGGGAGGATGCGGTCATGGAGAAGGAGGTCATCGGCGGCGCTCTCGGACAAGGGGAAGGGGCTTTCCGAAAGGGTCGGGCCGCGAAGGGGCTTTTTCAAGGGCCAATCGGGATCCCGTCGCTTTATTCTATGGGCGGGCTTTGCTAAAAGGCTGCCATGCCCAAGGTTTTTCAGGCTTCACGTGCCGTTTGCGCGCGCATTCTGCGAATTACCGGCCCGGCCTTCGCTTGAGAGCGATGTCCGGGAGCAAAGCCGTGTCCTCTCCGAGAAATGCCTGATTGCGCCGCGATTCAAGCGGAAGCCCTGAGATATTTGACCGCCATGACCGACAAGACAGAGACCGCCGCTCGCGATTATTCCGAGACGCTTTTCCTGCCCAAGACCGATTTCCCCATGCGCGCGGGTCTTCCCCAGCGTGAGCCTCAGCTCCTGAAGCGGTGGGAGGAGACGAAACTCTATGAGCGCCTCCGTGAGGTCCAGAAAGGCCGCCCCCGCTTCGTGCTGCATGACGGCCCGCCCTATGCCAACGGCCACATCCATATCGGGCACGCGCTGAACAAGATCCTGAAGGATCTGGTGGTACGCTCCCAGGGGATGCTGGGGTTCGATTCGAACTACGTTCCGGGCTGGGATTGCCACGGCCTCCCGATCGAATGGAAGATCGAGGAGGAATACCGCGCCAAGGGCAAGAACAAGGACGATGTGCCGGTCGTCGAATTTCGCCGCGAGTGCCGTGCCTTCGCCGAGAAATGGATCGACGTGCAGCGCGAGGAGTTCAAGCGCCTCGCGGTCGAAGGCGATTGGGATAACCCCTACGCCACCATGTCGTTCGACGCGGAGGCGCAGATCGCCCGCGAGATCATGAGCTTTGCCGTGAGCGATCAGCTCTATCGCGGCTCCAAGCCGGTGATGTGGTCGTCGGTGGAAAAGACCGCGCTCGCCGAAGCCGAGGTCGAGTATCACGAGAAGACGTCGAGCACGATCTGGGTGAAGTTCCCGATCACCAACACCATCGACGGCGATCTCGAAGGCGCTTCGGTGGTGATCTGGACCACCACTCCCTGGACCATCCCGGCCAACCGCGCCATCGCGTATGGCGAGACCATCGCGTACGGACTCTATCGGGTGACCGAGGCTGCGGACGACAACTGGGCGAAGGTCGGCGATCGTTTCGTGCTGGCCGACAAGCTCGCGGCCGACGTGTTCGCGGCGGCGCGCGTCACCGCATACGAGAAGCTCAAGGAGGTGCTGCCGGTCATGATCGAGCGCACGGCGCATCCGTTTCGCGGGCTCGACGGGGCAGGCGGCTACTGGGATTTCGCCGTCCCCGTGCTGCCGGCCGATTATGTGACGGACGATGCGGGCACGGGCTTCGTGCACACCGCGCCCGGTCATGGCGCGGACGATTACAACACCTTCATCAAACACCGCGCCGTGTTCGAGGCCTGCGGTACACCGCAGGTGCCTCATACGGTGTCGCCCGATTCCTCCTATTTTCCCGACATCCCGTTCTTCGCGGGCGAACGCGTCTATGACGACAAGGGCAAGGATGGCGGCGCCAACGAGGCGGTGATCAGGAAGATGAGCGAAGTCGGCGCGCTGATCGCGCGCGGACGTCTCAAGCACCAGTATCCGCATTCCTGGCGCTCGAAGGCGCCGCTTCTGTTCCGCAACACGCCGCAATGGTTCATCGCCATGGACAAGGCGCTCGACAATCAGGGCGACACCCTGCGGCAGCGGGCGCTCCATGCGATCAAGACCGTCGAGTGGGTGCCGCAATCCGGCGAAAACCGCATCACCGGCATGATCGAGAACCGCCCCGACTGGGTGGTGTCGCGCCAGCGCGCCTGGGGCGTGCCGATCGCCGTTTTCGTCCGCCGGGGCACGAGCGAGATCCTCAAGGACGAGCGCGTGAACAAGGCCATCGCCGACGCCTTCGAGAAGGAGGGCGCGGATGCGTGGTACAAGGATGACGGCGCGCGCTTCCTCGCAGCCGGTGGCCACAAGGTCGAGGATTTCGACAAGATCGACGACATTCTCGACGTGTGGTTCGATTCCGGTTGCACGCACGCCTTCGCGCTGGAGAAGCGGGACGATCTGAAGGTGACCCGCAAGGTCGATGGCGGTCCCGATCAGGTGATGTATCTCGAAGGTACCGACCAGCATCGCGGCTGGTTCCATTCGTCCCTGCTGGAGAGCTGCGGAACGCGCGGCCGCGCGCCTTACGACATCGTGCTGACCCACGGCTTCGTCCTCGACGAGAAGGGGCAGAAGATGTCGAAGTCGATCGGCAACGTGGTGGCGCCGCAGAAGGTGATCCAGGAATCCGGCGCCGACATCCTGCGGCTCTGGGTGGCGGCGTCCGACTATTCGGACGACCTGCGCATCGGACCGGAGATTCTCAAGACGTTCGTGGAAACCTATCGCAAGCTGCGCAACACGATCCGCTGGATGCTCGGCTCGCTGGGTCATTTCAACGAGGCCGACACGGTTGCGGTGAGCGAGATGCCGGAGCTCGAGCGCTTCGTGCTCCATCGCCTGGCCGAACTCGACGGGGAAATGCGCGAGGCCTATGGCAGCTTCGACTACAAGCGCGTCATCGCTCTGCTCAACTCGTTCCTGACGAGCGACCTGTCGGCGTTCTATTTCGATATCCGCAAGGACGCGCTCTATTGCGAGCCGATGTCGAGCCACGTCCGCAAGAGCGTGCTGACGGTGATCGACATCACCTTCCGCGCGGTCGCAACCTGGATCGCCCCGATCCTCGCCTTCACGGCCGAGGAGGCCTGGCTCGCGCGTTACCCGAACGCGGAATCGGTGCATCTCGAAACCTTCCCGGATATTCCCGCATCCTGGCGCGATGACGCGCTTTCGGCGCGCTGGGCGAAGATCCGCCGCGTTCGGCGCGTCGTCACCGGAGCGCTGGAGATCGAGCGGGCCCAGAAGCGCATCGGCGCAAGCCTCGAAGCGGCGCCCGTCGTGCATGTGACCGACGAGAGCCTGCGCGAGGCGGTCGAAGGCCTCGATCTCGCCGAGATCTGCATCACGTCGGGGATCTGGCTCGAATCCTCCGAGGGCCCGGCGGACGCGTTCCGTCTCGACGACGTGAAGGGCGTATCGGTGGTCCCGGCGCTGGCCGAGGGACGCAAATGCGCCCGCTCGTGGAAGGTCTCGACCGAAATCGGCACCGATCCCGACTATCCGGACGTGACCCCCCGGGATGCGCAGGCCCTGCGCGAATGGGACCGGGCGAGGGCGGCTGCGTGAGGGGTGATCGTCCGTGACACCCTCTCGCATCGGCCTCCTCGTGGCGCTTGTGACCCTGATCGTCGATCAGGCGACGAAGCTCTATGCCCTGTTCGTATTCGACCTTCCGGTTCGTGAACCCGTGGTGGTGAACCCGTTCATCAACCTCATCGTCGTCTGGAACCGGGGCATCTCCTACGGCCTGTTCCAGCAGCACACAGATCTTGGCCGCTGGATCCTCATCGTGGTGTCGATCCTGGCTTCTGTGGCGCTTTCCGTGTGGATACGCCGGACCCAGGGGCGGTTTCTCGCCGCCTCCCTGGCGCTGATCGTCGGGGGCGCCATCGGCAACGTGATCGACCGGTGGGCCTACGGCGCGGTGTTCGATTTCATCCAGCTCAGGGTCGGGGGGTGGTCCTGGTACGTGTTCAATGTGGCGGATGCGGCCATCGTTGCGGGGGTGGTCGGTTTGCTCTATGACTCCTTCGTGCTGGAGCGGCGCCGCATGGCCTGACAGGCGCCGGGTTTCGAGACCGCCTTATGTTCGCCCAATTACACGGGCAGGCGTTTCGGCCACGATGGGAAAATTTCAATAAGGTGGGTGCCATGAGGGGATTGAAGGTCTTTGGTTGCGCGGGCGCACTTGCGCTCATGGTCGCGGCCACTGGCGCGTCGGCTCAGGAAGGCGAGGCCGTCAAGAGTCTGCTGGGCAGCATCGGCATCATCCCCAAGGAAAAGCCGCCGATCAATTACAGCGAGCGTCCGCCGCTGGTTCTGCCGCCGAAGATGGAGTTGCGCGCTCCCGCGCCTCCGCGCAGCGCCGAGAACCAGGCCAACTGGCCGAAGGATCCCGACGTCGTGGCTGCCCGCAAGGCCGCGGCCGATGCCCGTGCGCCCGCCACGGAACGGGAGGCCTATCGCGCCAATCGCTCGGGCGTGCTCTCGATCGAGGAAATGCGCGCCGGCCGCAATCCCAACAACTACGTCCAGTCGCCGCCGCCCCTGACCGGCGGACAGGCCGACAACAGCAAGATGAGCCCGGACGAGCTGCGCTCCTTCGGCGTCGGTCAGGAGGCCAAGCTTTCCGGCGACGGCATCGAGCGCCGCTATCTCAGCGATCCGCCGGGCGGATTGCTGAAGGCGCAAGGCGGCGGTCAGCTCAAGGCCAGCGTCGACGAGGCGCCGGTCGTCGATCCCGAGAGCCCGCTCGGCTTCATTATGCAGCAGCAGAAGCGCTGAATTTCCGATCATCGTATTTTTCCTTCGGGCGAACGCTTAACCGCTTCGCCCGAAGGCGTTTTTAGCCCCCGGATTGGGCAACGGAACGGGTCGCCTGCACGCCAAAGGTGCACGGCTTCGCTTGCGTGATCGCTGGATTGCAGTATGTCCGCTAGTGAACATCGCCGGCCAATCCGATTCCGCCAAGGTTGAACTGTCATGGATAATATCCCCCGGCCCAATCGACGCACCGATGCACCGCAATCCGGGCGCACGGAAGGCGGCGGTCCAGAGGTGTCGTCCTTCACCCTCGCGAACGGTCTCGACGTCGTGGTGATCCCCGATCACCGCGTGCCCGTGGTCACCCACATGGTGTGGTATCGCAACGGCTCGGCCGATGACCCGCTCGGGCAATCCGGCATCGCGCATTTTCTCGAACATCTCATGTTCAAGGGCACGGCCAAGCATCCCGCCGGTGAGTTCTCGAAGGTCGTCTCGAGCCTCGGCGGGCAGGAGAATGCGTTCACGTCGTTCGACTACACGGCGTATTTCCAGCGCGTGACCCGCGAACACCTCAGGACCATGATGGAGTTCGAGAGCGACCGCATGACCAACCTGCTGCTCGACGAAAGCGTCATCGCGCCCGAGCGCGACGTGGTGCTGGAGGAGCGCCGCATGCGCGTCGAGACGGATCCCTCGGCGCAGCTCTCCGAGGCCATGGCGGCGGCTTTGTTCGTGCATCATCCCTACGGCATTCCGATCATCGGTTGGATGCACGAGATCGAAGGCCTCAACCGCCAGCACGCTCTCGATTATTACAATCGCTTCTACACACCCGAGAACGCCATCCTGGTCGTCGCCGGCGATGTCACGGCGGATGAAGTCCGCCGCCTGAGCGAAGAGACCTATGGCCAGGTTCCGGCGCGAGGCGCGCGGCCCGTGCGGTTCCGTCCGCGCGAGCCCGAGCCGGTCGCGGCTCGTCATATCACGGTGGCGGATGCGAAAGTGGAACAGCCCACCCTGCAGCGGCTCTATCTGGTGCCGTCCTGCTGCGACGCCGACGGCCGCGATTGCTATGCGCTGGAATTATTGGCGGAAGTAATCGGCGGCGGTCCGACCTCCTACCTCTACCGCACGCTTGTGCTGGAGCAGGGCATCGCCGTGAATGCCGGCGCCTGGTACATGTCGTCGGCCATGGAAGAGACGCGCTTCAGCGTCTATGCGGTGCCGGCCCAGGGCGTCACCCTCGAAGCGCTCGAAGAGGCGGTCGACGCGGCTTTGCGCACCATATCGGCGAATGCGCTCGGCGGCGAAGCCATCGAACGCGCGAAGACGCGCCTTGTCGCCGAGACGATCTACTCGACCGACAGCCAGTCTTCGCTCGCGCGTATCTACGGCTCGGCTCTCGCCATCGGCGAGACGCTCGACGATGTGCGGCGCTGGCCGGGTGAAATCGAAGCGGTGATGAAGGACGATCTCGCGTCTGTCGCGGAGCGTTTCCTCATCCCGCGCCGGTCCGTGACCGGATATCTCCAGAAGCCTGCCGATTGACCGCCTTCAAGTGAGTGAGAGTCCCATGACACCCTCGGTACAAACCCGTTCCGCGTCCCCCACCATGGTGAAGACGCTGACATCGCCGGCGGGCGTCGAGGCATGGCATGTCGAATCCGACGTGGTGCCGCTGATCGCGGTCGCGTTCACGTTTGAGGGAGGTTCGGCGCAGGATCCCGCCGACAAGCCGGGCGTCGCGCAGATGCTGAGCCGCCTGCTCGACGAGGGCGCGGGAGATTACGATTCCGACGCGTTTCAGGAACGCTTGGCCGGCCGCGCCATCGAACTCTCGTTCACCGCCGGCAACGACGCCATCGGCGGGTCCCTGAAGACGCTGGTGAAACACGCCGACGAAGCCTTCGAGCTGCTTCGCCTCGCCCTCGCGGAGCCGCGTTTCGACGCGGATTCCATCGAACGCGTGCGCGCGCAGACCATCGCGGGCCTGCGTTACCAGCAGAACGATCCCGGCGTCATGGCGACGCGGTGCTTCTTCGAAGCAGGCTTTCCCGACCACCCCTATGCGCGCCCGACCTCCGGCACGGTCGAGAGCGTGGAACGCATCACCCAGGACGATATCGTGGCGATGCATCGCCGGTTGATCGCACGCAGCCGCGTCAAGGTCGCGGTGGTGGGCGCCATTGCCGGAGACCGGCTCGCCGCGCTCGTCGACAAGGTTTTCGGGTCGCTGGAGCAGGCCTCACCGCTGGCTGTCGTCGAGCCGGCTCTCCTGAATGCCCGCGGCCAGCGCCTGGTGGCCGATCTCGATGTGCCGCAATCGGTCATCCGCTTCGGCACCCAGGGCATCACCTGGCGCGATCCCGGATTCATTCCAGCCTATGTGCTCAATCACATTCTCGGCGGCGGCGCCTTCACGTCGCGCCTGTTTCAGGAAGTGCGCGAGAAGCGCGGGCTTGCCTACAGCGTCGGCACCTCCCTGGTGAGCTATCGCGCATCGTCGATCACCTGGGGCTACACGGCGACGAAGAACGAGCGCGTACCCGAATGCCTCGACGTCATCGGCTCCGAAATCGCACGTCTTCACGCCGACGGCCCGACCGACGAAGAATTGCAGAAGGCCAAGGATTATCTGGTGGGCTCCTATGCCCTCGGCTTCGACACCTCCACCAAGATCGCCCACACCCTCGTGCAGATCGCCTTCGAGGGCTTAGGCATCGACTATATCGCGCGCCGCAACGATCTGGTCTCGGCCGTCACGCAGGCCGACATCAAGAGCGCGAGCGACCGGGTCTTCGGCTCGGGCGAGATGCTGACCGTGATCGCAGGGCGGCCCACGGGCCTCTAGCCGTTTTCCTGCCGCTACCCTAGTGTTCTTCCCCTGTTCGAAGACGACCCGGAGCGTTCCCGCATGGCCTTGAAGCAATCGATCGATCTCGCCCTCGCCTCCAGGATCGGCGCGAGCGGCCTTCCGACGATGGCACTGGACGCGGCCCTCTCCGCGGTCGCTACCGCGCTCGCGCGCCTCGCGGAGGACGATGCGTCGGGCCGCCTTCCGCTGCTGAAGCTTCCCTATGCGACGGACGACCTGCCGGCGATCCGGGAGGCGGCCTCGTTCCTGCGCCGCGATGCGACCGACGTGGTGTTCCTAGGGACAGGCGGCTCGAGCCTCGGCGGGCAGGCCCTGGCGCAGCTGAAAGACTACGCGGTGCCCGGAGCCGGGCGCTTCACCGACGGGCCGCGCGTGCATTTCCTCGACAATCTCGATCCCATCACCTTCGACCACATCCTGCACCGGCTGCCCCTGTCCTCCACGCGGTTCGTCGCGATCTCCAAATCGGGCGGGACCGGCGAGACCCTGATGCAGACGATCGCGGTCCTGTGTGCGCTCGACAAAGCCGGTTTGCGGGCCCGTCCCGCCGAGATGATCCTCGGACTTTCCGAACCTCGGGTCGCGGGCGGCAAAAACGGCCTTCGCGATCTTCTCGAACCGGAAGGCGTGCGCTTCCTCGATCATCATCCCGGAATCGGCGGCCGCTTCTCGGTTCTGACCAATGTGGGCCTTCTGCCCGCGGCCGTTCTCGGCCTCGATGTCGCGGCGGTGCGGCAGGGCGCGGCCGATGCGTACGATCCGCTTCGCGCCGGCGGAAACGCCAAGGATATGCCGGCGGCTCTCGGCGCCGCCCTCAACATCGCCACCGGTCTCGAAGGCCGGAACATCACCGTCACGATGGCCTATGCGGACCGGCTCGAGCGCTTTACCCGCTGGTGGGTGCAACTCTGGGCCGAGAGCGTCGGCAAGGACGGGAAGGGCTCCCAGCCGGTGGCGGCCATCGGGCCGGTCGACCAGCACAGCCAGATGCAGCTTTATCTCGGCGGCCCCAACGACAAGCTGTTTACCGTCCTGACCACCGGCGTGGCCGGTCTCGGACCTGTCATGGACGAGAAATTGTCGAAACGCGCCGGCGAGCCGGGCTTTGCCGGCAAGCGCATCGGCGATCTCGTGGCGGCGCAGGGCAGGGCCACCGCCGACACCCTGGCCAAGAACGGCCGTCCGACTCGCACGATGCATGTGGACAAGCTCGACGAGCGCTCGCTCGGCGAATTGCTGATGCACTTCATGCTGGAGACGATCCTGACCGGCTATGCGCTCGGGCTCGATCCGTTCGATCAGCCGGCGGTGGAGGAAGGCAAGATCCTCGCCAAGCAATATCTGGCGGAGGCGCAGTAGGCGCGCATCCCTCCCTGCGATACCGAGCGGCAAACGTGCCGGGTGCGGGACTTTCGAGTCTGGCTCGCGTACCCTCCAGCGCCTATCCTCCTGTGCCGATTCGCGTGAGCTCCCACCGCCGATGAACGTCCGCCGTCTCGATCCCATCCTGGTCGATCGCATCGCCGCCGGCGAGGTGGTGGAGCGTCCGGCCGCGGCCGTGAAGGAACTGGTGGAGAACGCGGTCGATKCGGGCGCCCGCTCCATCGAAATCGCCATCGAGGCCGGCGGCAGAAAGCTCATCCGCGTCGTCGATGACGGGCACGGCATGTCACCGGACGATCTTGCGCTGGCGGTCGAGCGCCACGCCACCTCGAAGATCCCCGACGGCGATCTGTTTGCGATCCAGACGCTGGGTTTCCGCGGCGAGGCCCTGCCGTCCATCGGCGCGGTCGCCCGCCTTGCCATCACGACTCGGGTCGCGGGCGCTGAGACCGCATCATCCATCGTGGTCGAAGCGGGCGTGAAACATCCGGTGCGGCCCGCCTCCGCGCCCGTGGGCACGCGGATCGAGGTGACCGATCTTTTTGCCGCGACCCCCGCGCGGCTGAAATTTCTCAAGAGCGACCGCGCAGAGGCGCAGGCCGTCGCCGAGATCGTGAAGCGGCTCGCCATCGCGCATCCGCATATCCGTTTCACGCTCGCGGGCGAACACATCACGCCCTTCACCTATGCGCCCGAGGAGGAGACCGAGCATGGTTTCCTGCGGCGGTTGTCGCGGGTGCTGGGTTCGGACTTCAACGACAACGCCATGACGATCGGCATCGAGCGCGAAGGCGTGCGCGTCAGCGGGTTCGCCGGTTTGCCGACCTTCCATCGCGGCACGTCGAGCCACATCCATTTCGTCGTCAACGGTCGCCCCGTGCGCGACAAGCTGCTGCTCGGCGCCGTGCGCGGCGCCTATTCCGACGTGATGGCGTCCGACCGTCATCCGATCCTCGCACTGATGATCGAGCTCRACCCGCGCGACGTGGACGTGAACGTGCATCCGGCCAAGACCGAAGTGCGATTTCGCGATCCCGCCTTCGTGCGCGGCTTCGTCGTCGCGGCGCTCAAGGAAGCCATCACGCGCTCGGGGTTTCGCTCGGCCACCACCGGCGGCATGCAAACGCTCGAAAGTCTTCGCCCCCATGGGGCCTATCCGTCGTATCACCCGCTGCACGGCGTCGCGAGCCACCATCGCGGACCGTCCATCCGGCCGGCAAGTTTCGCAGGATGGCAGGCGCCTGTTCCGCCGGAATACGGACAGGGTTTCTCCGAGCCGCAGCGCGCTTTCTCGGAATTTTCCGCACCATCCGCGGATAGCCGCGCCATGCAAGGCGAACGCGAAGCCGTCTCCGACACCTCGCCGCTCGGCGCGGCGCGCGCGCAGGTTCACGGCACTTATATCGTCGCGCAGACGCAGGACGGTATCGTCATCGTCGACCAGCACGCGGCCCACGAGCGCCTCGTCTATGAGCGGCTCAAGCGCGAGCGCGATTCATCCGGCATCGCACGACAGATGCTGCTGATCCCCGAAGTAGTCGATCTCGATCCCGTCGACGCGGACCGCGTTATCGCCCAGGCCGAAACGCTGGCGAGCCTCGGGCTCGCAATCGAGCCTTTCGGGACCGGAGCGCTCCTCATTCGCGAAGTGCCCTCGGCGCTGGCGGGCGGACGCATCAAGGCGCTGGTGCAGGATGTGGCGGATGCGCTGGCCGAATGGGGCGAGGGCAGTGCGAGCCCGGTCGAGGCCCGTCTCGACGCAGTTCTGTCGCGCATGTCCTGCCACGGCTCGATCCGCGCCGGACGCCAGCTCAAGCCCGAGGAAATGAACGCGCTGCTCCGCGAAATGGAGGTCACGCCCTTGTCGGGCCAATGCAACCACGGGCGGCCGACCTATGTGGAGCTGAAGCTCAGCGATATCGAACGGCTGTTCGGACGGCGGTGAACGACCGGACATTCCTTGGTGGCCTGCGCGACCTCTCGGTCTACGCAGGGGACAAGAACGCTTCGACCACCGAGAGGAGCACCGTCAGCCATTGCGGGTTGCGGCAGCGTGCTGCCGCAACCCTAGGCCTTCCGAGCAGGCCGCTGAGTTTCAAGAACTCCCCTCGCAAGATCAGAGAGGCTGAGCATCCGCCATGCGCGTGTCCGAGAGGACAACCACCTCGGTTCCGACGGGCACACGCGCGTACAGGTCGAGAATATCGGGATTGAGCATGCGGATGCAGCCGCTCGACACCGCCTCGCCAATGGTATCCGGCTCGGTCGTGCCGTGGATCCGGTACAAGGTGTCCCGGCCGTTCTCGAAGAGATAGAGCGCACGCGGACCCAGGGGATTGCGCAATCCGGGAGGCATGCCGCTCGCATAGGGGCGGTTCCGCTCGGGATCGCGCTTGATCATCGCGGCGGTAGGCGTCCAGCGCGGCCAGGGTGCCTTGCGGCCCACCTGCGCCCGTCCGGCCCATTTCATGCCGTCGGCCCCAACGCCGATGCCATATCGGATCGCACGCCCGTTTTCCCGCACGAGGTAGAGATGGCGGTTGGCCGTATCGATCACGATGGTACCCGGCCGCTCGCGGGTTTCGTAGGGCACTTCACGCCTCAAAAACTGGGGATCGACGATGGAGATGTCGGTCGCCGGGAGGGGAAATTTCTCGTTCGGCTGCGGTCCGTACATGGCCACATAGGACGGATGCGGGGCATTGAGGGTGCCATCCTGGGGCGGCTGTGTGGAGACGCAGCCGGCCATCGTCAGGGCAAGCAGCGTGATCCCGATCAGCACAAGGTGGAGGGAGGGGTTCTGGCCGGGAAGGAAACGGAAAGGGGACATGGACTGGTTTGCTTTTTCGAGAGGAGACTGGGCGCGCGACCTTGCCCGCCACTGCGACGGCGAAGGAGCCGAGGTGGTTCATTGACGCGATGGCGCGGTCGAGCGGAGTTTGAAGTGGCAGCCGTCAGGCCGCGCGACCCTGTGCGCCGGGGCCGGTGCCTCCGCCAGGGGGGAGGGGCGGGGAGGCCACGGTGGTCGGGCACCGCGCAGACGAATGAGGTTTGATAGGCATGATCAGGCTCCGAGAAGGCTCCGCACGCGGTCGCGCGCGAGCCCCCTCTGTCATTGGCCTGAGAGTTTCATCGCCTCCGACTCGCTCGGCCGCGACTTACACCGTGGGCGGGAGCACGACGCTCCGCTTTTCAGAGTGTTCCATCGACAAGCGGTCCTCGGTGCCTGAGAGTTTCCGGGGCGGTTGCTCCTTCGGCGGCCAGCACGCTGGCTCTCTCCCGCTTGTGATGGTTTGAAATTGCGGGACTTTGCGGCTGAATTGTGAAGCTTGGACCCTATCCGCGCCCTGTCGGCGTCTGCCGCGAAAAGGAAATCATTCTGTTGCCGGAAGGGCACAGGTTGCGCGGAGAACCAGCGACCGGCCGTTCGGCGAAGGCCGTTCATCGCCTATCCGGCAAACCTTCCGACCACCACCTGCGTCTCACCGTATTCCCGCCGCTCGATTTCCGTGAAGCCTGCGGGAAGCGTCAGCGGGGTGCTGTGCGCTTCCTCCACCACCACCAGCGCGCCGGGCGAGAGCCAGCCGCCTTCGGCGCAGGCGGCGAGTGCTTGCGGCGCGAGGTCCCGGCCGTAGGGGGGGTCGCAGAATACCAGCGAGAAGGGCGCATTCGGCGCGGCCGGGCCCATTCGGGTGGCGTCGCGGCGGAAGAGGCGGGTCGCGCCGCCGGCGCCGAAAGCCTCGACGTTTTCGCGGATGAGGCTGCGGGCTTCCGAGCCTTCATCGACGAACAAGGCGAAAGCGGCGCCCCGCGAGAGGGCCTCGAGACCCATCGCGCCGGTGCCGGCGAATAGATCGAGAACACGCGCGCCCTCGACCGCGTCGACATAGCCGTGCTGCAACACGTTGAAGAGCGACTCGCGCAGGCGGTCCGAGGTCGGACGGATCGCGTCCGATTTTGGTGTCGCCAGCGAGCGGCCGCGCCAGCGCCCGCCCACGATTCTCACGGCCTAGACCTCACGGCCGCCGGCCCCTCGGCCCACCTTTGGTCCCGCCTTTGGGTCCGCCCTTGAAGCCGCCACCCGAACCGCCGCGAGGGCCGCCCTTGTGGCCGCCGCCGGGACCGCCTCTCGGCCCGCTACGCGCAGGGCCTTCGCCCGGTCCAGGACCTTGGCCGCGCGACGGAGCGCGGCGAGGGCGGTCGTCGCCTCCCGCGCGGAAGGGCTTGTCGCCCTCACGGCTGCGGAACGGGCGATCGCCTTGTGGCTTGCGGGGYCGGTCATCGCCCTCGGGACGCGCGCGGAAGGGCCTGTCGCCTGCCGGACGATCCGCGCGCGGCGCCCGCGGACGCTCACCCTCGTCACTGCGAGCGCGGAACAGACGGTCGCCCTGCGGCTTGCGGGGACGCGCATCCCCCTCGGGACGGGCGCGGAAGGGCCTGTCACCACTCGGGCGATCCGCCCTTGGGGTGCGCGGACGCTCATCGCCCTGGGGGCGTGCGCGGAAGGGCGGGTCACCGCTCGGGCGCTCCGCCCGTGGGGCGCGTGGACGCTCATCGCCCTCGGGACGGGCGCGGAAGGGCCGGTCGCCGCTCGGGCGAGCGGGGCGGTCGTCATCGCGGCGCGGGGCACGGCTGAAGCCGCCCTCGCGGTCCCGGGGTTTCGGCCCCTCGTCGCGATCGGGGCGGCGGCGGGGACGGTCATCGCCTGCCGGCGCGGCGCGGAAGGAATCCCGCCGCGGCTTGCGCGCGGGTTCTTCGTCACGCGGCGTGCTCACCAGC
>NZ_JBFUHH010000047.1:0-30657 GCF_056402495.1 Microvirga sp. P4_A5
CGGCAGGTTGCTGCTGAAGAGCGTCCCTGCGCAGTGCGTCAGATGAGGATGACTCCATCCGTTGTGTTCTCCGCGCGCGTGCGATGCCCGACGAGCGGTCATGAAATTCCGACGTTCGCTGCCTGAAAGGCGCGACGTCCGCAAGAAGAGGATAGTTCGAAATGACGAGACGTGCCGAGACGCGCATTACCTTGTCCGATGCTGATCACAAAGATCTCTCACGCCTGATCGCGGCCGCGTCGCAGACGATGCCGGAGGTCGCAGCGCAACTCGGGTATGAGCTCGAACGTGCACGCATCCTGCCCATGGGCAGGAATGTCGGGGACACGGTCCATATGGGATCAGAGGTCGAGTTCCGGGATGATACGACAGGCCGCGTGCAGGTGGTTACGATCTGCTTTCCTGATGCAGCGGACATCGACAAGGGGAAGATCTCGGTGCTGACGCCAATCGGCACCGCCCTGATAGGTCTTCCCCTCGGAAAGTCGATCGCATGGAAAACGCGTAACGGCGACGAACGACGCTTGACCGTTCTCAGTGTACTCGAGCCCGCGCCGATCGGGGAGGCAGCTTCCCCGGCGCCGCTCGAAAATGCCGCATCCCCTGCATGAAAATGACAGAACTCGTTCGGGTCCGCCGGACTCCAACTGGTCTTGAGGAATCTTTCGCGGCGGCGAATGTGCAAACACGGTACGACGCGCCGGAGGCTCACCGCGCTGCCCTCACCGTCGTTTCAGGGGTGGCCTGCCTAGCCGCGCCGCCCAGATCGGCAACACTGCGATAGCGTGGATTGACTCCCGAGTAGCATGCTCATGCTTCCAAGCAAGTTCGCTCGGACGTTTTTCGCCACCCGTGTGATTCCCACCCATGCCGGGCGAAGGAACCGCCGGCATCGCAGTCAGTCTTGGACTCTCTTCCCCCAATAAATGCCCGGGCGTCGGGCGTCGGATTCCGACACCAGGGCTAACAGCAATTATAAAGTGCGAAATTTTCCGGCTTCACGCGAGAAAGCGGAGCCCAACACCTTCCACTCTCACCTCGTGTTCGATGGAATCATCGCCTGCCACAAACGGCATCGTGTCACCCACCCGGAGTCCAAGCAATGCGATCCCCACGGGGGTCATGACGGAGAGCTCGGCATCGGGCCAGAGGAGATGTCGAGGGTGCACAAGAAGGTGAGCCGTCGGTTTGGACGCTTCATCCAGGCGGTAGATCACGCGGCAATTCGTCGACACGATATCGTCGGGTAATTCGCCGGGGTCGCAAAGTTTGGCGCGTCGTAACTCGGCCAACATGAACTCCGCGTTACGATCGCCCTTCTGTTTGGCCATGCCCGCGTAAAGCAGAAGATCATCGTAGTCAGTCGAGGCTATCGTCAGGGGAGGGAGGGAAGGCGCAGACATCATCGAACCGCTCCTGGCGGAGGTGCTTCTGATCACATTGAGACATCGCTCCAAGTCATACCGAAACGAGCGAGCGAAGCGCKGAATGGAAGTAAGCTGCATGTTTGTCTCGGGGGACTGACGAAAGCTCGTCGCCGTCGCCCGAGATTACGTGCCCGTTCTCAGGCGACCTGCATGCGTGAAAAAATGCATTCTCATCTTGCGCAGCATAATACTTGCTACGCTAGTTTGAGCTTTGGGAAAGTCAAGCTGCGGTGCGAGGCGCAGGACGTGGTTGCTACGCCGGATGCACCAAAACACCAGCAGCTCTGGCGGGCTCGCCTACCGTCGTCTTCTCAGTCTCGTCCGCCGGTCGGAAAAAGGCGGGCGACAGTGAAGTGGAGGCGGGGGATTGCGACAGGTGTTCCATTGGCGAAGCCTGACCGTCCGATTTCTCCATCTTCGTCGCCGATTGTTCGCGTTGTCCGTGCCGTCGAATATCGGGCCTTCGCTTTTGGAAAGCGTCGATATAAAACTTGAGAGCGGAGGCAAGACCATGAGAGACAGTTCAATCCTCACCCCGGGACAGTGCCGTGCCGCGCGCGCACTTGCGGAAGTTGACATCGGGACCCTGGCGAACAAGGCATCCGTTCCCGCTGCGAATATCGTCGATTTCGAGAAGATGCGCCTTCAGCTCGATCCTGACCTACTATCCACGCTTCGTCGCGCGCTGGAGGACCTCGGCGCGGTGTTCATATCCGAGGACAGCATGGGGGTCGGCGTCAGGCTGAAGTTCAGCCGCCGCGGTGCTCGACGGATCGGAATATGGGAGAGTGAAGGCGGTTCGGTCGCCGAGGATGATGTTCCCTGATTTCCGACGGGCCACTACGCTTGCGCCTGAACGGTTCAGTCGTTTCTTCTTCATGCGTTTGGCGGATCAGAGCCCAGTAGTGAACGTGGTGGCTGGTAGTCGTCGTTTTCAGAGCCGTTGGCGCTCGACCGCTCATGCCTCTCACACCAAAGTTCCCGAACATTTCCACCGTGCTCTGGAGCAGGGCAGGCAGCAGCCACGTTTCGCGGGCTGACTTGCTTAGCCGCCGGAACCGACGTGGCGGGAGGCGGGCGATTCCTTGCTCGCCGCTTGCTGCGGGACGACGAAGCGCCCCTCCTCGGCCTTGTGGAAGTACTGGCTCGCGACCAGCATGCCCTTGGCGGGACGGATCGGCGGAATGCAGGTCAGCAGCATGAACGGCAAGGACGTGAGGACGTGCACCCAAAAGGAGGGCTCCCACGTCACTTCGACCCATACGCCGAATGCCGCTGCCGGGATCCCCATGATGATCATGACGAAAAAGGCCGGGCCGTCGGCTGGGTCGGCGAAGGCGTAGTCGAGGCCGCAGGCCTCGCAGCGCGGGGCGAGGGTCAGGAAGCCGTTGAACAGGCGACCCTTGCCGCACCGGGGGCAGCGGCACATGAGGCCGTGCTTGAAGATGGCCTCCTTCGCACTCAAGGTCATGGACATGTTCGATCCCTTCCGGTATGCGCCTCGGTTGCAAGGGCAATGTATGGATTGATAATCCATACATTTCGTAGTAGAGAAAACCTTACAAAATCGAGTTATTCAGCTCGTACGCGCTACGGATATCGTTGGTGAGCCATACATTTCAAAGACAAGAAGGTCAAGAACACGTGTTGTCCTGGATGCCGCGGATCGAGAAGGGGAGTGGCCCTAAGTACCTGGCCATCGCCGAGGCGCTGTTGGCGGACGTGCAGGCCGGCCGTCTCAAGCCTGGCTACCGCCTGCCGCCGCAACGCCAGCTCGCGAAGGAACTCGGCGTGGACCTCACCACCGTCACCCGCGCCTTCAACGAGGCGCGTCGGATGGGGCTGATCGAGGCCAACACGGGGCGGGGGAGCTTCGTCCGGGGCAAGGGTCTCGAGCGACGAGACGTGGCACCTGTCGGAACGCCTGTCATCGACCTGAGCATGAACATGCCGCCCCAGCCACCGGAGGCGAAACTGCGGGAACGCGTTCAGGACGGGATCGCGGGCGTTCTGTCGTCGCCCCATGGCATGATGCACCTTCACTATCAGGAAAGCGCGGGATCGAGGCCGGATCGTGCCGCAGGCGCACGCTGGCTGGAGCCGCGCCTGGGGGCGGTTCCGGTCGACCGGGTCGTGTTGGCCGGCGGAGCCCAGACGGCGCTTTATGCCATCGTGCGGATCCTCGCCCAGCCGGGCGACGCCATCTGCGTTCCTGATCTCACCTATCCGGGCCTGCGCGCGATCGCCGAGCAGCTGAAGGTGCGGCTGGTCCCGGTGACGATGGACGGGGAGGGGTTCGATCCGGCTGTCTTGGACGAGGTTTGCCGGCGCGAGCGGCCGAAGGCGATCTACTGTGTCCCCACCATCCACAACCCGACGACCGCGACCATGTCGCCCGCGCGGCGCGAGGCGATCGCCGGGGTGGCGGGTCGCCATGGGGTGTTCATCATCGAGGACGATGCCTACGGGGCGCTGCCCCGGCAGGCGCCGCCCCCGATCGCGGCGCTCGCGCCGGAGATCACCTGGCACATCGCCACTCTGTCGAAATGCGTGACCCCGGCCCTTCGGACGGCCTATGTCGTCACGCCGCGACTGGCGGATACGCTGCGGTTGGCGGCGGAGATCCGCGCCATGACCCTCATGGTGCCGCCGCTCATGGCGGCATTGGCTTCGAAATGGATCCTGGACGGCACGCTGGACGCCATTACGGCCGCCATCCGGGAGGAGAGCGCCGCCCGCCAAGCCATCGCGCAGCGGGTCCTGCACGGGCTGGAGTTCCGGGCCCACCCGGAAGGCCATCACCTCTGGCTGACATTGCCCGATCGCTGGCGCCGGGCCGATCTCAACATGTACGCGCGGCAATCGGGACTAGCCCTCGTGGCAAGCGATGCCTTCGCGGTGGGACCATCCCCGGACGCCATCCGCGTATCCCTCGGTGTGGCGCAGAACCGGGCCGTGCTGGAACAGGGCCTCGGCGTGCTGGCGACACTCTTGTTGCACAGTCCCAGCGCCTTATCGTCGATCGTGTGACGGTGATGGCAGCGCCGATCACATGCCGCCGCCCCATCAAAGCCGCACGGAGCGCAGGCGAATGGCATTGCCGATCACACTGACCGATGACAAAGCCATCGCCGCTGCGGCGATGATGGGCGAGAGCAGGATGCCGAAGAACGGATAAAGGACCCCCGCCGCGACCGGCACGCCGAGCGCGTTGTAGATGAAGGCGAAGAACAGGTTCTGGCGGATGTTGCGCATGGTCGCCTGCGACAGCCGGCGTGCCCGGACGATACCCGTCAGGTCGCCCTTGAGCAGGGTGATGCCGGCGCTTTCCATCGCCACGTCGGTGCCGGTCCCCATGGCGATTCCAACGTCGGCCGCGGCCAGCGCCGGGGCATCGTTGACGCCGTCGCCCGCCATCGCGACCACGTGACCATCGGCCTTGTACCGCTGCACGACGGCGCTCTTCAGCTCTGGCAGAACCTCGGCCTCGACATCGTCGATCCCGAGCTGCCGGGCAACCGCCTTCGCGGTGGTCCAGTTGTCGCCGGTGAGCATCACGACCCGGATGCCAGCAGCCTTGAGGCCGGCAAGCGCCTCGGGCGTCGTCGGCTTCACGGGATCGGCGATGGCGATGATTCCAGCGACGCGCCCATCGATGCCGGCGAAGATCGCCGTCGCGCCGTCCTGCCGCAATCCATCGGCCTGCAAATCCATGCCGCCGATATCGATGCCGTGCTCGGCGAGAAACGCCTTATTGCCCAGAACGACGCGTCGGCCCTCCACTGTCCCGAGCGCCCCCTTTCCGGTCGGAGAATCGAAGTCGGTGACCGGAGACGTCGCGATGCTTTGCTTCTCCGCCGCGGCGACGATCGCCACTGCGAGCGGATGTTCGCTGGGGCGCTCGGCGCTGGCGGCCAGTCGCAGGATATCGACTTCCGTGAAACCCTTCGCCGGCACGACGGCCGTCACGGCAGGTTTTCCCTCCGTGAGCGTTCCGGTCTTGTCGACCACAAGCACGTCGACCTTCTCCATGTGTTCGAGCGCCTCGGCATTCTTGATCAGGACGCCCGCCTGGGCGCCTCGTCCGACGCCGACCATGATAGACATCGGCGTGGCGAGCCCGAGTGCGCAGGGGCAGGCGATGATGAGGACGGACACCGCCGCGACCAGCCCGAAGGCGAACCGAGGATCCGGTCCCCAGATCGCCCAACCCGCGAAGGCGAGAGCCGCCACGCCGATGACCGCGGGCACGAAGTAGCCCGACACCTGATCGGCCAGACGCTGGATCGGCGCCCGGCTGCGCTGGGCTTCCGCTACGAGTTGAACGATCTGCGACAGCAGGGTGTCGCGGCCGACCTTTTTTGCTTCGATCACCAGGCCGCCGGACTGGTTCATGGTGCCGCCGATAGCCTTGGCCCCAACCGTCTTGGTCACGGGCATCGATTCCCCTGTCACCATCGATTCATCAACGGAACTGCGCCCCTCGACCACGATTCCGTCGACCGGGACCTTCTCTCCGGGACGGACGCGCAAGCGGTTTCCGACCTGCACCGAATCCAGTTGGATCTCCTCCTCGCTCCCATCTTCGGCGATGAGCCTTGCGGTCTTCGGCGCAAGGTCCAGCAGTGCCCGAATGGCGCCGCTGGTACTCTCGCGGGCGCGAAGTTCCAGCACCTGCCCAAGGAGGACCAGGACGGTGATCACCGCCGCGGCCTCGAAATACACCGCAACGGAGCCGTCATGGTTGCGGAAGGCCGACGGGAAGATGTCGGGTGCGAGCGTGGCGATCACGCTATAGAGCCACGCGACGCCGGTACCCATGGCGATGAGCGTGAACATGTTGAGGCTGCGGTTCTTCAGCGACTGCCAGCCGCGCTCGAAGAACGGCCAGCCGGCCCAGAGCACGACCGGCGTCGCCAGCGCGAACTGGATCCAGTTGGAGATGACCGGTGGTATCAGGTGGCCGAGTCCGGTGAGGTGGCTCCCCATCTCCAGGATGAAAACCGGAAGCGTCAGCGCCAGTCCGATCCAGAAGCGGCGCTTCATATCGATCAGCTCGGCATTGGGCGTCGCCTCGGCGCTCACGAGCACCGGTTCCAGCGCCATGCCGCAGATCGGGCAGGAACCCGGACCGACCTGCCGAATTTCCGGATGCATCGGACAGGTGTAGATCGCGCCCTCCGGAACGGCCTCGGCTTTTCGTGTGTGTGCGGGTACGATGTACTTTTCCGGATCCGCCATGAATTTCGACTGGCAGCCCGCGGAGCAAAAGTAATAGGGCTTGCCGTGATACTGGGCCCGACGTGTGGTCGTATGCGGGTCCACCATCATCCCGCAGACGGGATCCTTCACCTTGCCGGCATCCGCCCCATGCGATTCGTGATCGTGGCCTTGATGATGATGACGATGTCCATGTTCCTCATGCACATGTCCTTCAACGCTCCGATCACCAGTCATGGCTAGCCTCACTCTTGTTTGGACGACACCATCGACCCTCCCACAGGGGTAAGGTCAAGAGCCTACGGGTCGGTCATCGCGGCGTCACAGTGAAAAGCTACCGAAAGCCCAATGTGTTGATCGATTGCGAGTAGTGATGTTTGATGAACATGAACCCGACTATCGCGACGAATGTCCTAGTTCTGCGCTGCTGATAGTGTCGGGGATCGCCGCAAGTCTTGTTTTCGTTGCTGCGCTGTTTCTGGGCTAGCACCGGAAATAGGCTCGATCTTTGAGGGGTCGTTTTCCGACGATCGAACTACCTTCGATCTGTGGCGCGCGCTCGAAGATTATGGCTGGGCCCGAATGGTGCGACGCAGCGGCGTCTATTCGGGTCGGTTGTGCTGGCGCCCGACTGCGCTCACCTTGTCGACGCCACATCGTCCTCGGCCGGAATCACCGGGTCGAAGCGTGAGACCGCAAAGCAACCTGAAGATAAATCGTAATTGCATCAAGCACTTGCCCGGCCTTGTCTGGGGGAAAGTACTTTATTTCAAACGACTAAGCTTGGGGCGGGTAAAAAATTGGCTCCGGCGGTAGGATTCGAACCTACGACCAACGGATTAACAGTCCGCTGCGCTACCGCTGCGCCACGCCGGAATATTGCCATGCCATCCGGGACGGGCCCGGTGGCCTCCTTTTGCCAGGCGGCCCTCGATGGGTGGTGCCTCGGCGTCAGGTGGGAGCCATATAACACGGGTTTCGTCGGTTGCAAGTGCTGTCTTTCGGGTCTCGCACCTGTTGCTCTTTGGTCCGAGGCTCTGCTATGGAGCAGCCGTCGCGGTTGCGGCGCGCCCCGGATGGCCTCGTGGCGGAGTGGTTACGCAGAGGACTGCAAATCCTTGCACCCCGGTTCGATTCCGGGCGAGGCCTCCATCCCTACACTGAGGCATTTCATGGTCGATTTCACGCAGGCGCGCCGAACGATGGTGGACAGCCAATTGCGCACTTTCGATGTGAATGACATTTCGCTCCTCGACGCCATGGATGACGTCCCGCGGGAGCATTTCGTTCTTCCCGGCCGCGAACAGCTCGCCTACAGCGACCTTGAGCTTCCGGTCAGCGAAGGCGCCGATCGCCGCTTCATGCTGAGCCCCATGGTGCTCGCACGGTTGATCCAGGCCCTCGAGATCGATGGCGGGGACCAGGTTCTCGATGTCGCAAGCGGACGCGGCTATTCCTCAGCCGTCCTGTCGGAGCTCGGCGCCTATGTGACGGCGCTGGAAGCGGATGGGGCTCTCGCTGAGGCCGCCCGCAGCGCTCTGAAGGCCGCGGGCTCCGAGCGGGTGACGCTGGAGACTGGCGACCTCGCGGACGGTTTTGCCGCGTCCGGACCCTACGACGCGATTCTCGTCAACGGCGCCCTCGAGGTGAGGCCGGAGGCTTTGCTCCGGCAATTGAAAAATGGCGGCCGCCTGGCCTGCGTGGTCGGGCAGGGCCGCTCGGGCCGCGCGACCCTCTTCGTCCGCTCAGGCGACACCTTTGGCGAGCGCAGCCTCTTCGACGCCGCCGCGCCCGTCCTGGACGCCTTCCGGGCCAAGCCGGGCTTCGTGTTTTAATTCCTTGTTAACCTTCGGAAGAGTGTCGCTTATTTGCGCCACTCGCTGAGAAAATGCTGCGATTTGCGGCCYGCCGGATTGCCGACTCATCCCGCATGGGTATTGTTTCGTTCTGTATCGTGTTGGTTTAATGCAGCGTAGAGAAAACGGTCGGACGGCTACGGCCAGTTCGAACCAACAGGTAGGTGGGCGTGAGCGACACTCGATTTGGCAGAACAGGGCAGGCGTTCTTCGGGGCGATGACGTCGGTCTTCGTGCTGGCATTTGCCGGCGGCGTCTCGGCCGAAACGCTGGAAAGCGCCTTGTCTCGCGCTTACGGCAACAACCCCAACCTGAATGCCCAGCGCGCCAATGTCCGCGCGACGGATGAAAACGTCTCGCGCGCCAAGTCCGGCTACCGTCCCCAGGTCAATGCCTCGGCGGATGCGGGCCGTACCTATTCGGAATTCGAGCGTCCGGGCGGCGGCGGCACCAACATCGAGCGCCTGTACCCGCGCGGCGTCGGCGTGCAGATCGACCAGAACCTCTTCAACGGCTTTCGGACCAAGAATTCGGTCGAGCAGGCCGAATCGTCGGTCCTGGGCGCCCGGCAGACCCTGAACAACAACGAACAGAACACCCTGTTCGATTCGGCCTCCGCCTACATGAACGTGCTGCGCGACACGGCGATCCTCGATCTCCAGCGCAACAACGTCGAGGTCATCGACGAGCAGCTCCGCCAGACGAACGACCGCTTCAATGTGGGCGAGGTCACGCGCAYGGACGTGGCGCAGGCGCAGTCGCGTCTTGCAGCCTCCCGCTCGCAGGCAAGCCTGGCCGAGGCCAATCTCCGCACGAGCGTGGCCCAGTACCGCCAGGTGATCGGTGTCGAGCCCCGTCAGCTCGCGCCCGGCCGTCCCCTCGACAAGCTGCTGCCGCGCAATGTGGACGGCGCCCTCAAGGTCGCGCTCAACGAGCATCCGGCCATCAAGGCCTCGATGCACGGCGTGGACGTTGCCGAGCTCCAGGTGAAGATCGAGGCCGGCGCCCTTGCGCCGCAGCTCGGCGTTCGCGGCTCGGTCGCCAAGCGCTACGACACCCAGATCGACGGCGACAACGTCCTGTCGGGTTCGGTCGTGGCGCAGTTGACGGTGCCGATCTATGACGGCGGTGTCGCCTATTCATCCACGCGGCAGGCCAAAGAGCAGGTCGGCCAGCGTCGGCTGGAAGCCGATTCGATCCGCGACCAGGTCCGCGCGGCGGTCATTTCCTCCTATGGCCAGCTCGAAGCGGCCCGCGCGCAGATCGTCGCCGCGCAGGCACAGGTCGATGCGTCCGAGACGGCGCTGAACGGCGTTCGCGAAGAGGCCCGCGTCGGCCAGCGCACGACCCTCGACGTGTTGAACGCGCAGCAGGAATTGTTGAACGCCCGCGTCAATCTCATCACCGCGCAGCGCGACCGCGTGGTCGCGTCCTACGCGGTCGTGCAGGCCATGGGCCGGCTGAACTCGCGTGCCCTCGGGCTCGCGGTCAACCATTACAGCCCACGGGTGCATTACGAGCAGGTCAAGGACCTGTGGGGTGGCCTGTCGACTCCTGACGGCCGCTGAGAAATCCCTGGACGGCGATTAACTTCGCTGTCCGGTCGCGCTTGCTTCTCTTCCCTTGCGTGAAATACTGACATCGCTCGCCAAGAGTTGATTCTCTAACCGGTTGATCGGTCACACGCATGAGTTCGGCGAATTCCAAAATTCAGGAACCTTCGATGGAGGAGATTCTCGCCTCCATCCGCCGCATCATCGCGGACGACCAGGAGGTTCTGCGCGGCGCGTCGCGTGACCGTGGCGAGCCGTCGGGCCTCGCCAACGTGCTCGATCTCACGGAGCGGCAGACCGCACAGATGCCAGGTCGCTCTGTGCCGCTCGGGCAGGCATATTCTGCGCCCGAGCTCGGCCAGGATGATCGCCAGGATGACGATCATTCGGACAATGATTTGCAACTGGTGAGCTATCACGACGAGCCTGAAGATGCGCTCGACCGCGTGCCGGAGCCCGATGAGGCCGAACGCAGCTTCTCCGACCCACGCCGCACGGATACGCTTCTGTCCAGCGCCGCCAACGCATCCGTTTCCGACGCCTTCACGCGGCTCGGCTCGACCATCATGCCGACGCAGCCGCAGACGCTCGAAGACCTGATGAAGGATCTTCTGCGCCCCATGCTGAAAGAGTGGCTCGACGACAACCTGCCGGCCCTGGTGGAGCGTCTCGTTCAGGCCGAGATCGAACGGATTGCCCGCCGCCGCTGATCTGGGCGTGAGCTGCGAACGTCTTCCGCTGCGCAGGACGCAAGGTCGGGCCATGCGAGGCGCTGGAACCTGCTATCGCCGGCTTCGCCTCGGTTGACTTCCCCTCCGGCCTCCGGTTTGTAACCGCACATATCTCGAGAGCTGGATCGTGTCGCCGGAACGTTGACTGCCTTTCCGGGCAAGGACATTGTCCAACTCATTGATATTCGCCAATTCTTCACCCTCGGGTACGACCCGACGGGATCGCGCCCTGGCGCGCCAACTGACCGGTACGAAACGATGATGGACAAGACGTTCGATCCCGCCGCCGTCGAGGCGCGAATCTCCACCCGCTGGGATGAGGCCGACGCTTTCAAGGCAGGGCGCGAGGATCGGAAAGGCGCTGTCCCGTATACGATCGTCATCCCGCCGCCGAATGTCACCGGCTCGCTCCATATGGGGCATGCGCTGAACAACACGATCCAGGACATCCTGTGCCGCTTCGAGCGGATGCGCGGGCGCGACGTCCTGTGGCAGCCGGGCATGGACCATGCGGGCATCGCCACGCAGATGGTCGTCGAGCGCCAGCTCATGGAAAAGCAGATTCATCGCCGCGAACTCGGGCGCGAGGAATTCGTCAAGCGGATCTGGGAATGGAAGGACGAATCCGGCGGGCGCATCAAGGCGCAGCTCCAGCGCCTCGGCGCCTCCTGCGACTGGTCGCGCGAGCGGTTTACCATGGACGAGGGCCTGTCGGCCGCCGTCCTCAAGGTGTTCGTCGATCTCTACAACCAGGGCCTGATCTACAAGGACAAGCGGCTCGTCAACTGGGACCCCAAGTTCCAGACGGCGATCTCCGATCTGGAGGTGCAGCAGGTCGAGGTGAAGGGAAGCCTCTGGCATATCCGCTATGCCATCGAGGGTGAGCCCGAGCGCTTCATCACCGTTGCGACCACGCGGCCGGAGACGATGCTGGGTGACGTCGCGGTGGCGGTGCATCCCGAGGATGAGCGCTTCGCGGATCTCGTCGGCAAGTTCGCCATACTGCCGCTGGTCGGCCGCCGCATTCCTATCGTGGCGGATGAATATTCGGATCCCGAGAAGGGCACCGGGGCGGTCAAGATCACGCCCGCGCACGACTTCAACGATTTCGAAGTGGCAAGACGCCACAAGCTCGCATCGATCAACATTCTCGGCACGGAGGCGCAGCTCGCGCTTGCCGGCAACGAAGACTTCCTGCGCGATCTGCCCGCGTCCCAGGCACTCGAGGCGCTGATGGCGCTCGATGGGTTCGACCGCGCGGATGCCCGCAAGCGCGTTGTCGCGATGCTGGAGGAGACGGGCGATCTCGTCGCCATCGAACCCCATACCCACGCGGTTCCGCACGGCGATCGCTCCGGCGTCGTCATCGAGCCGTATCTCACCGATCAATGGTACGTGGACGTGAAGCCGCTGGCGGACCGGGCGCTCGGGGCCGTGCGCGCGGGCAAGACCAAATTCGTTCCGGAGAACTGGGAGAAGACCTATTTCCAGTGGCTCGAGAACATCGAGCCGTGGTGCGTGTCGCGCCAGCTCTGGTGGGGCCACCAGATCCCCGCCTGGTACGACGAGGAGGGCAACCACTTCGTCGCCATGAGCGAAGACGAGGCGAGGGCGCAGGCGCGCGCAAAGCACGGGCGCGACGTGACCCTGGTGCGTGACGAGGACGTTCTCGATACCTGGTTCTCGTCCGCCCTTTGGCCCTTCTCGACGCTCGGCTGGCCCGACGAGACGCCGGAGGTGGGGCGCTATTATCCCACGAACACACTCGTCACCGGCTTCGACATCATCTTCTTCTGGGTCGCCCGAATGATGATGATGGGGCTGCACTTCATGGACGAAGTGCCGTTCGAGACCGTCTACATCCACGCCCTCGTTCGCGACGAGAAGGGCGCCAAGATGTCGAAGTCGAAGGGCAACGTCATCGACCCCCTCGACGTGATCGAACAATACGGCGCGGATGCGCTTCGCATGACGCTCTCCGCCATGGCGGCGCAGGGACGCGACATCAAGCTCAGCGTGCAGCGCGTTGAAGGCTACCGCAATTTCGCGACGAAGATCTGGAATGCCGCCCGTTTTGCCGAGATGAACGGCTGCCAGCGCGTCGCGGGTTTCGATCCGACATCGGTGAACGAAACGCTCAACAAATGGGCGCTCAGCGAAACTGCGAAAGCGGTCAACGAGGTGACGGCCGGGATCGAGGCCTACAAGTTCAATGAGGCGGCGCTCGCAGCCTACCGGTTCGTCTGGAACGTGTTCTGCGACTGGACCCTGGAGCTCGCAAAGCCCGTTCTGCAAGGCGCGGATTCGCCCGCCAAAATCGAGACGCAACAGACGATCGCCTACATCTTCGACGAAATCAGCAAGCTGCTGCACCCGTTCATGCCGTTTATCACCGAGGAATTGTGGGTGATCAAGGGCGAGGAGGGCCCAAAGCGCGAATCGATCCTCGCGCTCGCGCCGTGGTCCCATCTCGATGCGTTGATCGACCCCGCGTCGGAGGCCGAGATCGGCTGGGTGGTGGATCTCGTCAACGAGGTACGCTCCGCGCGCTCGGAAACGAACGTGCCGGCGGGCGCGCAGATCCCGCTCGTGCTCGTGGCCCCCTCGGCTGAGGTGAAGGCCCGCTCAGGTCGGTGGGAGGACACCCTGAAGCGCCTCGCGCGACTGTCCGACATCACCGTCGCCGAGAAGGCGCCGAAAAGCTCGATCCAATTGTTGATCCGGGGCGAGATCGCGGCGTTGCCGCTGGAAGGCGTCATCGATCTCGTGGCCGAGCGTGCAAGGCTCACCAAGGAAATCGCCAAGGTCGATTCCGACGTGTCGAAGATCGACGCGAAGCTCGGCAACGCGGATTTCCTCAAGCGGGCCCCCGAGGAGGTCGTCGACGAGCAGCGCGAGCGGCGCGACGAATCGCTCGGTCGCAAGGCCAAGATGGAAGAAGCGCTGCGGCGCCTGTCGGACGTCTGATGCGCGATTGTCGTGGGCGGTCGAACGCCCACGACACTGCCCTGCCTAGCCGAGTGCGAAGTCGATCAGCAGCTTGATGTTCAGCGCCACGATGATGGCCGCGATGATTCCTGCGAAGATCGTGAGCCAGAGAGGCGCGACCAGCGGCCCCATCTTCTTCTTCGAGGCCGTGAACATCACCAGCGGCACCACCGCGAAGGGCAGTTGCAGGCTCAGGATCACCTGGCTGAGGATGAGAAGCTGCGCGGTGCCGGATTCGCCGTAAGCGATGGTCACGCCGGCCGCCGGCACGATCGCGATGCCACGGGTGACGAGGCGGCGCAGCCAGGGCGGCAGGCGGAAGTTGATGAACCCTTCCATGACGATCTGACCCGCCATCGTCGCCGTCACGGTCGAATTCAACCCGCAGCACAAGAGCGCGATACCGAACAGGGTCGGGGCGATGGCGGCACCCAGCAAGGGCGCGAGCAGCGTATGCGCCTCGCCGATTTCGGCGATTTCCGTGCGTCCGGTATGGTGGAAGGCCGCCGCTGCGAGGATCAACAGCGAGGCGTTGATGGTGAGCGCGAACATCAGCGCCAGCGTGGAATCGAGCGTCGCGAACCGCATGGCCTCGCGGCGTTCCGGCAGGGTCTCTCCATAGGCGCGGGTCTGCACGATTCCCGAATGCAGGTATAGGTTATGCGGCATGACGGTCGCGCCGAGAATGCCGAGCGCGAGATAGAGCATATTGGGGTTGGTGATGATCTCCGTCGTGGGCGCGAAGCCCCGCACCACATCGCCCCAATGCGGATCGGCGAGCGCGATCTGAACGCCGAAACATACGGCGATGACCGCAAGCAACGCGATCACGAATGCCTCCACCCATCGAAACCCGATATTCTGCAGGTACAAGATGAGGAAGACGTCGAGCGCCGTAATCAGGACGCCGATTTCGAGCGGCAGGCCGAAGAGCAGGTTGAGGCCGATGGCCGTGCCGATGACCTCCGCCATGTCGGTGGCGCAGATCGCCAGTTCCGCCAGCGCCCAGAGCATCCAGGCAATCGGGGCCGGAAAGGCGTCGCGACAGGCCTGCGCGAGATCGCGCCCGCTTCCCACGGCCAGGCGGGCGCAGAGCGCCTGCAAGGTGATCGCCATGATGTTGGAGATCAGCGCGACGGACAGAAGCGCGTAGCCGTATTTCGATCCGCCCGCGATGGAGGTCGCCCAGTTGCCCGGGTCCATGTAGCCGACGGCGACCAGGTAGCCGGGTCCGAAGAACGCGGTCATCCGCCTCCACTTCGATCCCGACCTGATCGCGATCGAGCGATTGACCTCCGGCAGGGACGGGCCGAAGCGGGACCGTCGCCAGYCGGCATCGAGCGCAGTGGAGGAGGGAGGCAGCGCGTCCATCGGAAACTTTCTGCAGTTGCGAACTATTTGCAAAAACGCTACCGGAAGGCGGCGGACCCTGCAAGGGGTTATTTTCGGGGACGATGGGGGTTTGCGTTGTTGCGGGCCGGACGCGGTGCCGCCGTGTGGCTGCGGCTTGAACTGGGAACTCGTCCTGCCCTGGGGTCCGGGCGAGGGGGAAACGCTGCGGCCGTGCTTTTGACGCTCGCGGTTCCGGGTACCGGATTCCGCTTTGCGGTCCCGGAATGACGGGGTCGAGTGGAACCGGTCGTCGGCAGAGAGGGACGGCGTGTTGCAGGGCGGCCTTGGCGTCGGGACGATGGCGTTTGCGCTTCGCGCGTGACAAGGCCGCGCGGTTTTGCTCTAGCTGGAGGCGGCTGGCGCGCGAGCGCCGCGACCCGAGGGAGAGGCCATGCTCGAGAGCGTTCTGATCGCGAATCGTGGCGAGATCGCCTGTCGCATCATCCGCACGGCGAAGCGCCTGGGGATGCGGAGTGTGGCGGTCTATTCGGAAGCCGATGCCGACGCCATGTTCGTCCGGATGGCGGACGAAGCGCATTTGATCGGCCCCGCGCCCGCCCGCGACAGCTACCTGCAGATCGATCGCATCATCGAGGCGGCGAAGACCTCCCGCGCAGCATCCATTCACCCCGGCTACGGCTTCCTGTCCGAGCGGGCGGAGTTCGCGGAGGCCTGCGCGAAGGCCGGGATCGTGTTCGTCGGCCCACCCGCATCGGCGATCCGCGCCATGGGCCTCAAGGACGCGGCCAAGACGCTGGTGCAGCAGGCCGGCGTTCCCGTCGTGCCGGGCTATCACGGCGCCCGGCAGGAAGCGGATTTCCTGCGGCAGAAGGCTTACGAGATCGGCTATCCGGTGCTGATCAAGGCCGTCGCGGGCGGCGGCGGCAAAGGAATGCGGCGGGTCGAGAAGGTGGCAGATTTCGACGCCGCCCTGGAGAGCGCGCAGCGCGAGGCGGCAAGCGCGTTCGGTGATCCCCGCGTGCTGGTGGAAAAATACATCCTCGCGCCGCGCCATATCGAGATCCAGGTCTTCGCCGACACGCATGGGAATGTGGTGCATCTGTTCGAGCGCGATTGCTCGCTGCAGCGGCGGCACCAGAAGGTCATCGAGGAAGCGCCGGCCCCCGGCATGACGCCCGAGATGCGCGCCGCCATGGGCAAGGCCGCGGTCGAGGCCGCCCGCGCGGTTGGTTATGTGGGCGCTGGAACGGTGGAGTTCATCGCCGATGGCCGCGAGGGCCTTCGCCCCGACCGGTTCTTCTTCATGGAGATGAACACGCGGCTGCAGGTCGAGCACCCGGTCACCGAGGCGATCACCGGGCTCGACCTGGTCGAATTGCAGTTTCGCGCCGCCTCGGGCGAAAAGCTGCCCTTCACCCAGGACGACCTCGCGATCGATGGTCACGCGGTGGAGGCCCGGCTCTACGCCGAGGACCCGGAGCATGAGTTCCTGCCGTCGACCGGCAAGCTCTGGGCGCTGGAATTTCCCGAAGGCGAGGGAATCCGCATCGATACGGGCGTGCGCGCCGGCGATAGCGTGACGCCCTATTACGATCCGATGATCGCCAAGGTAATCGCGCACGGTGCGACGCGCGACGAGGCGCTGACCCGGCTTTCCGAGGCGCTCGGCGAGACCTTGGTCGCAGGCCCGAAGACCAACGTGGCGTTCCTGAAAAAACTCTGCGAAGCGGATGCGTTCAGGGCGGGGCGCTTCGACACGGGTTTCATCGACCGGAACATCGATGCCCTGGGTGCGGTGGCGCAGGCGGCTGACGGGGAATCGATCCGCCTCGGTGTGCTGAGCCTGCTCGATCTGGACTTTGACGATCGCGAATATCGCGCCGCCGCGACGGACGATGAGGTCGCATCACCCTGGCGGGATCACGACGGCTTCCAACTCGGCGGCCCCCGCCGTCAGACGTTTCCCGTGACCGTCGATGGCGAGCGCATCGACGTGCTGCTGGAATGGCCGCCAACGAATGCCGCCGACGTCGCGGCTGATGTGGCAGTCACGTGGGCGGGACAATCATCGAACCTCTCCGGCGACTTTCTGACCCGTGACGTCCGCAATTTCGTTCTGACCGATCACGGCATGATCGTCATCCGCGACGGTCGCCAGACCCGCGTCGCTCCCTACGATCCCTTCGATGTCGACCTCGAACATCTCGACGGCGGCGATGTCGTGAAAGCGCCCATGCACGGCAAGGTGATCGCGGTGTTCGTGAAGCCCGGCGACCGGGTCGAGAAAGGGCAGCGTGTCGCCGTCGTCGAGGCGATGAAGATGGAACACGCGCTCGTCGCACCCGCGGACGGCGAAGTCGCGGAGGTCACCGCCGAGCCGGGCGCGCAGGTGGCCGAGGGTGCACGGCTCATCGTGCTGAAGACGGAGGAATAGGATGCGGCGGATCGCCCCGTTCTCGCGCCTTCGCCACCGTGGTTGATGGCGCTCATGTCACTGCACCTGCTCAAACTCTGCGTCGGCGTCGATTCCATCGCGGACCTCGAAGGATGGATCGAGGAAAACCGGGCCCACCATCGGCGCCTCGGGCGTCCCTATGAGCAGACCCACATCACCCGCATGATGCCGAAACGCGGCGATGAGCTGCTGGATGGGGGCTCGCTCTACTGGGTCATTCGCGGCCAGATCGCCTGCCGCCAGGCGCTCCTCGGCATCACGGCGTTTACGGACGGGAGCGGGATCGGGCGATGCCGCCTGTCGCTGGACCAGAGGATAGTTCCCGTCGAGYCGCGCCCTTACCGGCCGTTCCAGGGCTGGCGCTACCTCGCCGCCAAGGATGCGCCGAGGGATATCGACACGTCGACGGGAATCGCCACAATGCCCGAGGACATGCGGCGGGAACTCGCCGAACTGGGATTGCTGTGATGAAATTCAGCCTCGCGTTTCTCGCCAGTTTGCTCGCCGGCATCGTGGCCCTTGGCGCCACTGAGGCCATGGATTGCCGGGTGCCTTATGTTTCGGGCAGGAACGCCCCGAAACCGCCGCCCGGCTGCGATCTCCCGGCGAAGGCCGGCGAGGCCGGTCGGGTGAAGCAGCAGAACGGGTTCGTGGATCTCGGCAACGGGACGCAAGTGAGGATCAGCGGCCGCGTGCGCCTCGATGCGGGCGTACGCCGTTAGTCTTTTGGGCTAGGAGCCTTCCGGGAACTCCCTCGTGCGAATTCGCATTGGCTCAACACTTCAGTTGAGTGAGTGGAGGCTGCCATGTTTCTCGCGGTATCCGAAGGCTGGCATTGGCGATACGAGGTTTGCGAGCACGCGGACGGTTACCTCGTCCAGATGCGCGACCTGCAGACCGGCGACCTCGACGAGGAATTCTCGACCATCTTCAGAACCATGCCGGTCGCGTTCGCGTACGCGGAAATGTCAGCGGCATACGAACGCTACGTGGCAACCGATGGCGAGGGCGACGGGGACGACGAACCCGAGCTCGAACTCGCCACAATCGAACGCCATTTCGTCGACCTCAGCGACCGGCTGAGCGATTCCGGCATGCACGGGGTCATGGCCTCGGCCTGGGAAAAGGTTCGCCCGCCTGCGAAACCGCGCGTTCTCCACTAGACGGCCACGTTGTCGATCAAGCGTGTGTTGCCGAGCTTCGCCGCCAACAGAAGGCGAAGTGGACGCGTGGGATCCCCGGACGGCGGCATCAGTGTCTCGGCATCGCGCGCCTCGAAATAATCGACCGCGAAATGGGCTTTCGACAGGACGGCGAAACCCGCCTCCATGACCGCGTCGAGATCGTCTCCGGCGCTTATCCCGTCCGCGCAGGATTTCAGGGTTTGATGGAGGATGGCGGCGTGCTCCCGATCTTCCGCGCTGAGGTAACGATTGCGCGACGACATGGCGAGCCCGCTCGGCTCGCGAAGGGTCGCGCCCGCAACGATGCGCAGCGGCATGTGCAAGTCCTGAACCATCCGCTCGATCACACGATATTGCTGGTAATCCTTGTCCCCGAAGATCGCGAGGTCGGGCTGGGCGAGATTGAACAGCTTCGCCACCACCGTCGCCACCCCTTCGAAATGGGTCGGTCGAAAGCGGTCCTCGAGGCCAACGGTCGCTGGCCCCGCGACCCGCACGCGGGTGCTGTCACCAGTGGGATACATCTCCTCGACTGAGGGAGCGAAAACCAGGTCGGCTAGGCCCGTGAGCTTCCTCAAATCCTCTTCCAAGGTGCGCGGATATTTGGACAGATCCTCGGTCGGGGCGAATTGCGTCGGATTGACGAAGATGGACACCACAACCTTGTCGGCCTCGGCCCGTGCGAGGCGCGCCAGCGACACATGCCCCTGGTGCAGCGCGCCCATGGTGGGCACCAGCGCAATGCGCTGGCCGCTCTTGCGCCATTCGGCGACGGCTTCGCGAAGAGCTAAGGCGTGATCGACGACAGGCACGGACGACATCGCACAACTCCCGGAAATCCATCCTCTCGGCGTTCCGGCGTGTGACACGTCCGGCATGCGCGAGATCCGACACGAAAGCGCTCTAGCAGACGCCGCAGGGGCTAGGCAATTGCCGTCCGCAGGCTCATCTAAAAGCGGTGCACTCGAAACCGCGCACCCTTTGCCCAAGACCAAGTCGCCCATGACAAGCGGGAACGAAAACCATGATGCTGCTCTACGGACTCGCCGCCTTCGGTCTTCTCTGGTGGCTGTCCAAGGTCTTCGTCCGGTCCGACGCCAAAGCCGTGACCAAAGCGGTCAGGATCGTCGGCGGGGTGGTGGCGCTCGGGCTCGCAGTGCTGCTGGGCATCAGGGGCCGCATCGACATGGCGCTGCTGCTCGGCGGCGTCGGCGCCTGGGCACTCGGGTGGAGCGGTCTGAACCTGCCTCTCCCTTGGGGCGCAAGAGGCGCCGCCGAGCCACTCGCCCGCGTCCGATCGGCGATGATCGAAATGGAAATCGATCGCCGGTCCGGAACCGTGACGGGACACGTTCTCGCAGGACGCTTCACCGGGCGGCGATTGGGCGATCTCGATCAGCCGTCCCTGCGCGCGCTGTATGCGGAATGCCGTTCCCTCGACCCGGAGGGAGCAGCGTTTCTAGAGGCTTATTTTGACCGCCGGTTTCCCGGCTGGCGTGAATACGCTCAGGGCGATGGTGACACGCGGACGCGCGCGCAGACGGGCGCGATGTCGAAAGAGGAAGCCTACCAGGTCCTGGGGCTTCAACCGGGCGCGAGCCTCGATGAGATCCGCGAAGCGTATCGCCGGTTGATGAAGAAACTCCATCCCGACCAAGGGGGGACGGCGCACCTCGCGGCCAGGGTCAACCAGGCGAGAGAAGTTCTGTTGAGCCGACATCGCTGATACTCCACACGCGATCCCGAAGAAGAAAGTTCATGACGGCGCACACACACGCGCCGTCATTCGTCGTCTTTAGCCCTTTGAGGCGAAGCAGCTGAAGCCGCTCTTCTTGAGCGCCTTGCAGGCGTTCTGGGCCTCCGCCGATTCGTCGAACCCGGAAAAGCGGGCCCGGTAGAGAGTATTACCGCGAACCGTTACCTTTTCGGTAAAGGGCGAAGCCTTGGGAAGAATTTTGCCGGCGCGGTCGAGAACCGCCTGGGCCTTCTCCTCGTCGTCGGTGGCGCCGAGCTGGATCACCCAGCCGCTGGCCGTCTGCGTTGCCGCGGGCTTGGCCGCCGCCGGCTTCTCGATCGACGCGGTCTTGATCGCACCCGTTTGTGTCGGAGGAGCCGCGGGCAGGCGGGCTTCGATCTTCGCCGCGAGAGCGAGCTTTTCGCGCTCGGAAATCTCGTCGGCCTCCTGGAGGGCGGCGAAGGCCTGGGCGTTCAGGGGCAGGGGCTGCGCGCCCTTCTGCCAGCGGACGCCGGAGGAGGGGGTGGTGGTACCGCTCGCACCCGCCGCCGAGGCGACCACCGGGCGAAGCGTCGTCAGATCGAGCGGCTTGCGCACGGGAGGCGGGGGCGGAGCCTCGGCCACGGTCTCGACCGGCGCGCTCTGGACCGGGATGGTCGCAGCGGGCGAGGCATCCGCCACCATGATTTCGCGGCTGGAGCCTTCGCCGACCGGCGGAGCGATGCGGGCGCCCGCATAAGCCCGGGGCAGGTTGTCGCCGATGAGCTCGGCCATGGTGTTGTCGCGGGAGGCTGCCGACCGGCCGCCCAGGACCACCGCCACCACATGGCGGCTGTCGGTCTTGACGTTGGTCAGGATGTTGAAGCCCGACGCGCCGATGAAACCGGTCTTGATGCCGTCGACACCCTCGATGCGACCCAGAAGCCGGTTATGGTTTCGCATGCTGGACCCGGCGTAATTGAATACGCGGGTGTTGAAATAGGTATAGTATTTCGGAAAGCGATCCTGGATCGCCCGGCCGAGAAGCGACAGGTCCCGCGCGGTGGTGACCTGCTCGGGATCGGGCAGGCCCGACGCATTGCGATAGACGGTGCGGGACATGCCGAGCTGGCGCGCCTTGCGCGTCATGCGCTCGGCGAACTCGTCCTCCGAACCTGCGAGATTCTCGGCGACCACCACCGCGATGTCGTTGGCGGATTTCGTCACGAGCGCCAGGATCGCGTCCTCGACCTCGATGGTCTGGCCGGGGGGAAGGCCGAGTTTGGAGGGAGATTGCCGGGCGGCGTGAGCCGAGACGGTGAAGGGCGTGTTGAGCCTCACCTTGCCGGCTTCCAGCTGTTCGAACAGCAGATACAGCGTCATGACCTTGGTGATCGACGCCGGATGACGGATGGCGTCGGGATTGTCCGCCGACAGGACCTTGCCGGTCTTCGCATCGACGACGATCGACGCGGTAGGAGGGCTGTAGCCACCGCCGGACCTCACCTTGCGGCGAGCGGCCTCCGCCGGAGAGGCGATAGCGATGACGAGCGAAGCCGCCGCGACGCCGACCAATGCCAGTGTCCTTCGACGTTCGACCCAAACGCGTACCGAATTCATCCTGTAAAGATCCCTGTTCAGCTCAATCTCAGGCCCCACGCCGACCGCTCCTTGCTGGAGATCGTTGCCGGCACAACACAGTCTCGGAAGTTAAGGGGATGCGGTTACGGGCGGGTTAACGGGAGGGAAATTGGGGAGGGGGTTTTTGTGCGGTGCACAATTTTCTTGACTCTTATTGTGCGGTGCACATATTAATGGCAGCACTGAATTCAACACGGTCCACCCCCCACTTAGAACCTCTGAGGTCTCCCATGATCCCGTCTTTCGACCAGTTCCAGAAGTATGGCCAGGAAAACATGGAAGCCGCCATTCAGGCGGTCGGCACTTTTTCTAAAGGTGCCCAAGCCATCGCGGCCGAGTCAAGCGACTTTGCACGCAAGGCCATTGAGCGCAACTCTTCGACCATAGAGCAGCTTGCCAGCGCCAAGACCCTCGAGAAGGCGGTCGAGATCCAGACGGAATACGTCAAGAGCGCCTATGAGGGCCTGGTCAGCCAGTCCACGAAGCTCGGCCAGCTTTATTCCAGCTTCGCCACCGAGGCTTTCAAGCCTATCCAGGGCCTGTACGCCAAGGTTACCTCGGCGTAATTCTTTTCGCCTCATCTCAAAGCCTTTGAACGCCCGGCCTCGCAGCCGGGCGTTTTTCGTCGTCGGCGTCTTCCGGCTCCGGCGAATATGTCGCGCTTTCGCTCCGGTATGCGACCTCCCACCTTGTTGATCTAGCGAAGCAGGTGGAGCGACTATACATTTGCATAAGCGACGGGGTCGCGATGGGGGCGCGCGGCAAGCCATATGCAAAGGGTCGGTCGAAACATGATGCTGTTGGCAAGTCAGGGCATTTCCGGCGGAGGCGATTGCAAGCCCTTGAGGGGCGCCGGCGGGCAGTCGTCCGGCGGGGGCGACGATGGCGGTCGGTCCGGAACGGCGATCGTCACCAAAACCAAGACGCGCACGAAACGGCCCAATCTCTACCGTGTTCTGCTGTTAAACGACGATTACACCCCGATGGAGTTCGTGGTGCACGTGCTGGAAAAGTTCTTCAACAAGGACCGCGAAGGCGCAACGCGCATCATGCTCCACGTTCACCAGAACGGTGTCGGGGAATGTGGAGTATTTACTTACGAGGTGGCGGAAACGAAAGTGACGCAGGTGATGGACTTCGCCCGCAAGCACCAGCATCCGCTGCAATGTGTAATGGAAAAGAATTAGCCGAGACGTCGTCTCATTAAGGACAAGCCGTTGCCGAGCTTTTCTCGCAGTCTGGAACAAGCCCTCCACCGCGCCCTTGCGATCGCAGGGGAGCGGCGTCACGAATACGCGACTCTGGAGCATCTTCTGCTCGCGCTGGTTGACGACCAGGACGCCGCCGCGGTGATGCGCGCCTGCAACGTCGATGTCGACCTCCTGCGGCGCAACCTCGTCGAATATGTCGACAGCGAGCTTGCCAACCTGGTGTCGGACGGACGGCAGGATTCCAAACCCACGGCGGGATTCCAGCGGGTCATCCAGCGGGCGGTCATCCACGTGCAATCCTCGGGGCGTGACGAAGTGACGGGCGCCAACGTTCTGGTGGCGATCTTCGCCGAGCGCGAGAGTCATGCGGCCTATTTCCTGCAGGAGCAGGACATGACCCGCTACGACGCGGTCAACTACATCAGCCACGGCATCGCCAAGCGTCCCGGCCTTTCCGAAGGGCGCGCCCCGCGCGGCGCCGAGGAAGAGAGCAATGAGCGTCCCGCCTCCGAAGAGGCCGAGGTGCGTCCGAAGAAAAAGGGCGATGCGCTCGATAGTTACTGCGTCAACCTCAACAAGAAGGCGAAGGACGGCAAGATCGATCCGTTGATCGGCCGCGAGATGGAAGTGCAGCGCACGATCCAGGTCCTGTGCCGCCGCCAGAAGAACAACCCGCTCCTCGTCGGCGATCCCGGCGTCGGCAAGACCGCCATCGCGGAGGGCCTCGCCCGCAAGATCATCAAGGGCGAGGTGCCGGAGGTGCTGCGCGACGCGACGGTGTTTGCCCTCGACATGGGCACGCTGCTCGCCGGAACGCGCTATCGCGGCGATTTCGAGGAGCGCCTCAAGCAGGTGATGAAGGAAATCGAGGCGCATCCCAACGCCATCATGTTCATCGACGAGATCCACACGGTGATCGGCGCCGGTGCGACCTCGGGCGGCGCCATGGACGCGTCGAACCTGCTCAAGCCCGCGCTGGCCTCCGGCACGCTGCGCTGCATCGGCTCGACGACCTACAAGGAATACCGCCAGTATTTCGAAAAGGACCGCGCGCTCGTGCGGCGGTTCCAGAAGATCGACGTCAACGAGCCGTCGGTGCCGGATACGATCGAGATCGTGAAAGGGCTGAAGCCCTATTTCGAGGAGTTCCATAAACTCCGCTACACCAACGAGGCCGTGAAGGCCGCGGTCGAATTGTCGGCACGCTACATCAACGACCGCAAGCTGCCCGACAAGGCGATCGACGTGATCGACGAGACTGGCGCGTCGCAGATGCTGCTGCCGGAAAACCGCCGCAAGAAGACCATCGGCATCAAGGAGATCGAGGCGACCATCGCTACGATGGCGCGGATTCCGCCCAAGACCGTGTCGAAGGACGACGCGGAGGTTCTGGCGCATCTGCAGGAAACCCTCAAGCGGGTGGTCTACGGTCAGGACAAGGCGATCGACGCCCTCGCATCGGCGATCAAGCTCGCCCGCGCCGGCTTGCGCGATGCCGAGAAGCCGATCGGTTCATACCTGTTCGCGGGCCCGACCGGCGTCGGCAAGACCGAGGTCGCGAAGCAATTGGCGGTGTCGCTCGGCGTCGAATTGCTGCGTTTCGACATGTCCGAATACATGGAGCGCCATACGGTCAGCCGCCTCATCGGCGCGCCTCCCGGCTATGTGGGCTTCGACCAGGGCGGCCTGCTCACCGACGGCATCGACCAGCATCCGCATTGCGTGCTGCTGCTCGACGAGATCGAGAAGGCGCATCCGGACCTGTTCAACATCCTGCTCCAGATCATGGACCACGGGAAGCTGACGGACCACAACGGCAAGCAGGTCGACTTCCGCAACGTGATCATCATCATGACCACCAATGCGGGCGCCGCCGACCTGGCCCGCCCGGCCTACGGCTTCACGCGTTCGAAGCGGGAAGGCGACGACACCGAGGCGGTCAACAAGCTGTTCGCACCGGAATTCCGCAACCGGCTCGACGCCATCATTTCGTTCGGCCATCTGCCGAAGGAAGTGGTGCAGAAGGTCGTCGACAAGTTCGTCATGCAGCTCGAATTGCAGCTGGCCGACCGCAACGTCTCCATCGAGTTGACGGAGGAGGCGCGGGAATGGCTGGTCGAGCACGGCTACGACGAGGCCATGGGCGCCCGCCCGATGGCGCGGCTCATCCAGATCAGCATCAAGACCCAGCTTGCCGAAGACGTCCTGTTCGGTCGTCTCAAGAACGGCGGCGCCGTCAAGGTGGTGGTGAAGACCGACGATATCGGGCTGAAGTCGCTCGGATTCGAATATCCCGAGGGGCCGGTGAAGCCGAAACCGGAGAAGGTCGCCGCAAAGCGCAAGCCGCGGGCGAAATCCTCCGCGCCGAGCAAGCCAAAAAAAGCCGTGAAGCCGAAGGGTTCGGGTGGTAATAGCGGCGGAGGCATCCGCACCGTTCCCAAGGTTCCGCTGGTCAAGGCATGACGACTGAATTGCACGAAGGCCCTCTCGAGGCCGCCCCCGCCATCGTTCCGGCGAAGCCGTCCTGGCGCGAACAGCGCCGGAACCGGCGTCGTCGGCGCGTCTGGTTCGAGGAGGTCCTGGGCTGGGTCCTCGTCCCCGTCATCGTCATCGGCAGCTACTGGCTGGTAGAGGGCATGCTGGCCGCCGTCGGCACGTCATTCTCGGCCATCTTCAACGGTTTGACGACGATTTCTCAGAACCTCTGAGAGGTGCTTGCGGGATCTGCCGCATCGGACGTTCGAACTCCGCAGCTCATGCGCGCGCTTGTCCCGGGTAGCCACGCCTCTTCTTGCTCCGCCGCCAAAAATCGTGGGTGGCGGGGGCAAGCCCGGCCATGACTGCGCGGGGATCTATTCCTCATCCCGCCGAAACGGCGTGGCCGACGACAATTCCTCCGCGGCTTCGCGAACGTAGCGCCGTTCCTGCTCGAGATAATCGCTCACCGCGTGCTTGAGGCCGGGATCGGCGAGGTCGTGCGCTGACGAGGTGATGACGGGCTTGTAGCCTCGCGCCAGCTTGTGCTCGCCCTGCGCGCCGGCCTCGACGCGATCGAGCTTGTGGCGGATGGCGAATTCCATCGCCTGATAATAGCAGACCTCGAAATGCAGGAACGGATGGTCCTCGACGCAACCCCAATTGCGCCCGTAGAGCCTGCGGTCGCCGATGAAGTTGATGGCGCCCGCGATGTAGCGTCCGGAGCGCTTCGCCATCACCAGCAGCACCCGGTCCGCCATGCGTTCGCCGATCAGCGAGAAGAACGCCCGGTTGAGATAGGGGCGTCCCCATTTGCGCGAGCCGGTATCCATGTAAAACGCGAAAAACGCATCCCAATGCGCTTGCGTGAGCTGCGATCCCGTCAGCCATTCGATGGAGATGCCGTTCCTCAGCGCGTCGCGCCGCTCGCGACGGATGATCTTGCGCTTGCGCGACGAGAGGGCGGCAAGAAAATCCTCGAACGTCTCGTATCCGTCGTTGAACCAATGGAATTGCTGGTCGTCGCGTCGAAGGAAGCCCTGTTCGGTAAAGGCCTCAAGGTCGGTTTCTTCCAGGAAGGTCGCGTGGATGGAAGAAGCGTTCGTCTGCTGCCTGACCGCCCGCAGGCCGGCGATCAATTGCCGGCGGATTTCCCCGGCGCGGGGCCCCTGCGGCACGAGAAGCCGCGGGCCGGTCGCGGGCGTAAACGGCACCGCCACCTGCAGCTTGGGATAATAGCGCCCACCCGCGCGCTGATAGGCATCGGCCCATGAATGGTCGAACACGTACTCGCCCATGGAATGAGATTTGAGGTAGCAGGGCGYGGCGCCGAGCAAGCGGCCGCCCTCGTCTTCCACCAGCACATGGAGCGGCGCCCAACCCGTCTTCTTCCCGACGCACCCTGAATCTTCCAGAGCGGACAGGAAGGCGTGGGACACGAACGGATTATGCGGGTCCGCGTCGCCGGCGGGGTCGCCGCCCGATAACGCGCAGGAATCCCAGGCCCCGGCCGAAACCGGTCCCAGCCCTTGAGTCATTTTCAGCAGAAGCGTCACGTGAAAGCGGAATCTCGCCGTTGTCCGCTAAAGTTAGGGGCGCGTCGAGGCGCTGGCAATGCGGCGAGGCGGTCAGCGGATCAAGGGTGGGGGTCAGAATGTCAGGCGCGGCGGTTTCAAGCTCGCCACGCTCAATGAAGCGCCCGTCCGACCTGCAATTCGCCCGGTCGATCCACCCCCACCTCCAACTCCTCCCCACAAGGGGGAGGAGAGTGGGTCGAGAATGCGCCCCTATGGCATGAAGCCTTCGAACACCATCTGGTCGGCGTGCTTTTCCGCCCGCGCCCGCTCTTCCGGGTTCCGTATCGTCCAGGTCATCACCGGAAGATTGCCGAGGACCTTGCACAGGAACGGCCCGGCGCAGGGCAAGTCGTGGACCTTCCACGACACGAATTGTGGCTGCGATTCGTTGAAATGCAGCAAATTCGCCAGGCGATGCTTGAGTTCGGGGCGCAGGATGCTGTCGGTCTTCGACGCGTAATGGAGCTCTCCGATGATTCCGCGCGTCACATGCGGCGCAAGCGTGCGGAGCGCCTCGACGATCACGGGGTCGAAGGACTTGACGACGAAGGGGCCGTGATAATCCGCGAGGATTTCGCAGACCCGCCGGGTGAGCCGCAGGTCGCCGTCGAACTTGCTCTTGATCTCGATGACGAGCGGCACGCGCTTGGCGATCTGGCTCAGGAAGCCCTGGAGCGACGGGATCCTGTCGCCCTTGGTGGAGCCGGAGATCGCGATGTTCGTGAGGTCCGCGAGTTTGCGGTCGACAACGAGACCGTCCGCATCGGTGAGCCGCGCGAGGTCGAAATCGTGGAAGACGATCGCTTCACCGTCGGCTGTCAGCTGAACGTCGCATTCGATCGGAAAACCATGAACGATCGCGGCCTCCGCGGCCGCCAGCGTGTTCTCGATGATGCCTTGCGCTTTATTGTGAAGGCCGCGATGGGCGATGGGCTTCGCGACGAGCCAGCTCGGCGTGCTCATTGGACTTCAAACATCCCTTCGACCTCGACGCAGACATCGAGGGGCAGTTCGGCGACGCCGACCGTGGAGCGGGCGTGGCGACCCTTGTCGCCGAGGACGGCGACCATGAGGTCGGATGCGCCGTTCATCACGGGCGCCAGGGCCGCGAAGGTCGGGGTTGCGTTGATGAAGCCGCCGAGGCGGACGCAGCGCACGACCCGGTCGAGGTCGCCGACAGCGGCCCGCAACTGGGCCAGCAGGTTGATGGCGCACAGGCGCGCCGCCTCGCTGCCGTCCTGGGGCGAAACCTCGGCCCCGAGCTTGCCCTTGTGAGCGTCCGCGAGCTTGCCGTCGGCCCCCAGGCAGAGCTGGCCCGAAATGACGATGAGGTTGCCGGTCCGCACGAACGGCACGTAATTGGCCACGGGCGCCGCGGGCGTCGGCAGCGTGATTCCCAGTTCCTGAAGTTTTTTGTCGACAGCGCTCATGTGAAGCCTCGGTCTTACCGTTGATCCCGCAACCTTGTGGCGGATGCGCCAAGGGGACGCAAGGGGGAGAGGCGAGGGAGCAAGCTGCAGCGTTGCGGACAGGGCCGTAGACTCCTATTCTGGCTTTCAGAAAATGGAGAATGCATGCGCTCTCTCGTCATCGCGTCCGCTCTGATCGTCGCCGGCATCGCGCCATCCGCGGCCCAGCCGTCAAAGCCGGGCATTCACCTCGTGCCGCACCGGGCGGTCTACGACCTTTCGCTTCTGCGCTCCCAGGGCTCGCGCGGTCTTGACAGCGCACGGGGTCGCATCGCGATGGATTTCGGCGGCGATGCCTGTGACGGGTACACCTTGAATTACCGCCAGGTCACCGTGCTCAACAGCAACGAATCCGGGGCCCGCACGGTCGATACGCAGACCGCCACCTTCGAGGCCGGCGACGGGCTGACGATGCGGTTCAAGACCACCTCGACCAGCGGATCGGCGGGAGCGAGCGGGGTCGACGGCGACGCGCGGCTGAAGCCGGACGGGAGCCTCGATGTGCGTTTCAAGCAGCCACGGAACGCCGGGTTCTCGGCGGCCGGGCAGCCGGTCTTCCCGACCGAGCATCTCAAGCGGGTCATCGAGGCCGCCCGGCAGGGCCAGACCACCGTCGCGGTGAAGGTCTATGACGGCTCGGATGACGGCAAGAAGATCTACGACACGCTCGGCGTGATCGGGCGCAGGATCGAGGCCGGGACCGGCGGCAATCTGGACGAGGCGAGCCGTCAGGCGGACTTGCAGAACATCGCCCGCTGGCCGGTCACCATCAGCTATTTCACGGACGGCTCCGCCGATCGCACGCCCGCCTACACGGTGTCGTTCGAACTCTATGAGAACGGGGTCAGCCGGGCGCTGCGACTCGATTACGGCGATTTCGTCCTGAAGGGCGACCTTCAGGCGCTCCAGATTCAACCGTCGACAGCCTGTCAGCGCTGAGGCTTGCGCAACGCGATGCCCTTTTGCAGGGCATCGACGCCGAACTTCTCGCGAATCCTGTCGATGGCCGATTCCATGTGGGCCTGTTTCACCACGCTCTGATCCGCGAGATCCCCTAAATCCGCCTCGGCGGCATCGCAAAGGTCCGCCGCGCCGATGCCGATCAGGCGGAAGGCGGTGCCGTCGCAGGCGGCTTTCAGCAGGTGCCGGGCGGGTTCGAAGAGGCGGATTGCCAGTTGCGTCGCGGGAAGACCCGAGCGGCTGCGGGTCAGGATGCGGAACTCCGAATCCTTCAGTTTCAGCGTGATGCTCCGCCCCGCGAGGTCCGCGGCCTTGAGGCGGCGGGACACCTTCTCGGCAAGCCGCCACAGAATCGGCTCGAGGTCGTCGAAGGCCCGCAGATCCGTATCGAAGGTCGTCTCCGCCGAGACGCTTTTCGTCTCCCGCTCCGGGGTCACCCGCCGCTCGTCCTGACCCCAGGCGAGTTTGGCGAGCCTCTGCGAGTCACGTCCCAGCGCCTCGTAGAGTGCGCGCAGCGAGCCGTCCCGCAAGTGCCCGATCCGCGTGATGCCGGCCTTCGCAAGCCGCGCCTGCGCGGCGGCTCCGATACCCGGGATCATCGACACGGGCTTGTCAGCCAGAAAATCCGCCGCTTCCGCGCGCCCGATGATGGCAAAGCCGCGGGGCTTTTCGAAATCTGACGCGATCTTGGCCAGGAACTTGTTGTAGGACAGGCCCACCGAGACGGTGATGCCGACCTGCTCCTCCACCCGGCGCGCGAAGCGGGCGAGCGTCACCGCCGGGCTGCCGTGATGCAGGCGTTCGGTCCCCGACAGGTCGAGAAAGGCCTCGTCGATGGAGACC